>CAVHKV010000225.1:0-2955 GCA_963636635.1 uncultured Bacteroidales bacterium | reverse complement strand
ACCTTCACCTTGCGGGTTGGCTACGCCGTGACCTTCGACACCGCTGGCGGTAGCGAGGTCGAGTCCCAGACGGTGGCCAAGGACGGAGCTGCAACCAAGCCCGCTGACCCCACCAAGGACAAGAGCACCTTCGCCGGCTGGTATGCCGACGCAGCCTGCACGCAGGCCTATGACTTCTCCGCTCCCGTCACCAAGGCCACGACCATCTACGCCAAGTGGACCCCAGTCGAGGACAAGGGCGAGGACGAGAAGAAGGACGAGACCGACAAGGGCGATAAGGGCAACAAGGGTGACAAGACCAAGAAGCCCAGCGGCGCCATCCCCCAGACGGGCGACCAAAGCGCATGGCCGTCCGCGCTCCTGGCCGGCTTCGCAGCCCTAGCCGTCGCCCTTGCCATCAATCGCCGCCACAGCAACTAACCGCCTTGGCTGCTATGCTTGGGAAAAGTAGGGAGGCCCATATGATGTGGAGCTATGTAAAGCTGGACGACGAAACCCAGTTCGCGTATTCGGGACTCAAGGAAGACGGCACGGTCGCCGTCGCCGTTGAGAGGCCAACCGATATGGGGTTTGATTCGGCTGAGTGCCTGCTGCCCGCGTATCGCTGGGTCTCCTCCGAGGGCTTTTCCGAGCCCGAACTTTCCGAGCTCATGGACTTCGTAAAGACGAACGCACCTCTCATCCTCGAGCTCGCCGAGCGCCACTCCATCTCTGACGAGGCTGCCTGATGCCCAAGGTCCTCACATTTGGGCAGTATGTTCTCTACTTCTGGATTGCTGAGAATGGCGAGCCCGTTCATATCCATGTCGCCGTGAGGCGTCCGGCGGAACATGCGACGAAGTTTTGGCTTACGGCTGCCGGCGGCTGCGTTCTCGCTCGAGACGCCGGTGACATTCCTCAGCGAGATTTGAGAGACCTCGCTCGTCTTATCGCGCTTAACCATTCGTATATCTGCAAACGTTGGGCCGAACGTTTCGGAGATGACTCGCTGGTGTTCTACTGCTAACGAGCGAACAAGATTTAACCGAAAAATACCTTGTGCTAAACTCGTATAAGCACAAGGTATTTTTAGGTTAAGAATGGGCTGCAATATGAAGACTGCTACGCCGCGCCCGGTTAAGCGGGCCCAGAGGGACATCGCCGCCAACCTGGACTTGGCGCGCCGCCAGCAGCGCATCGCCGTCTCGGTCTTGGCGGACCGCACGGCCATCTCAGAGCCAACCATCTCCAAGCTGCTCAACAAGGGCGAGGGCTCGCTCGAGACCTTCCTGCGCGTCTCCATGACGCTTGGCCTGCTCGACGGCGTCGTGTCCGCCACCGACCCCCTCACCACGCCCCTCGGCCGAATCCTCGCCGAGGAGGACATTCCCCAGAGGGTGAGGTACTAGACATGGCAAAAAGGCGCATATATGTGACCGTCCAGCTCGGTGGCGTGGACGTGAGCTGTGGCACGTTGGACCACAACGTCCGCAACAATCGCGAGTCCGTGACGTTTTCCTATGAGGCCGGCTACCTCGAGAACCCCGAGGCGTTCCCCCTGAGCCCCGACATGCCGCTTGGCGCCGGATCCTTCCATTCCGCCGGCATGGAGCAGCTCCGCGCGTTTGGCGATTGCATGCCCGACCGCTGGGGTCGCAACCTCATGAAGCGAGAAGAGGCACGCTTGGCCGCCGAACAGGGGAGGGCCGCCCGAACGCTCTTTGAGCTCGACCTGCTATGCGGCGTTAATGACGCCCAGCGTCAGGGAGCCATACGTCTTTGGGACGAAGACGGCAACGTGCTCGCGCCCGTGGGCGAAGGGGTTCCGCGCGAAGTTAACCTTCCCGCCCTACTCGACGCCGCCGACCTTGCCGCGCAAGATCTTACGGCCGACGTCCACGACCTGTTTGCCGCGGGCTCGAGCCTGGGCGGGGCCAGGCCCAAGGCGTCCGTTTGCGATGCAGAGGGGCGGCTCTACATCGCCAAGTTCCCCAAGAAGGACGAGTCGAGGCTCGATGACGTCTGCGCTTGGGAGAAGGTCGCGCTCGACCTCTTCTCCGCCTGCGGGCTCGAGGTGGCCGAGTCGCGCCTGCTGAGGATCGCTGGCCGCTCGGTGCTGCTGGTCTCGCGCTTCGACCGCTCGGGCAACCTGCGTGTCCCTTACCTCAGCGGCCTTTCCGCAATCGACGGACGCGATGGCGAGGAGGGCTACTCCTACCTCGACCTGCTTGATTTTCTGTCGGTTCAAGGCGAGGAGGCGAGACAAGACAAGGCCAAGCTTTGGCGGCATGCCATGCTGAGCGCTGCTATCGGCAACACGGACAACCACATGCGCAACTTTGGCTTCTTGAGGGCAAAGAGAGGCTGGCGTCTTTCGCCGTTCTTTGACGTGAACCCGACCCGCCTTGAGGGAACCGATCGCTTTGCCGTGGGCGTTGCCGACGACGGCTCGCCGCATAGCGTGTCCGCCTGCGTGGAGCTTGCCGGCCTTTACGACGTTGAGTCTGCGGACGCCCGCGCCTTCGCCGCCAAGGCCGTCGAGGAGATTTCCCGCTGGCAGAAGCTTGCCGCTTCCGCCGGCATACAAGAGGCGTCCATGGAAGCCATGCGCTCCCGTATGGAATACGCCCAGGCTTCGCTTGAGAACGTTATCTAGCACGAGAGGCGTCACCGTCGCTCGTGGCGGGCTACGGGTGGCGCAGACGTAACCGTATGTTGGGATGATGTCCCTGTGGCGGGCTACTGAGGGTTCTTGCGTATGTGCTTGTTGGAACGGAGACCCTGCGGCTGGCTACGGATGAAGCGGGCGTTTCTGGTTGCTGGGGTGCCGTACCTACGACAGGCTACGGATTACGCAGACGTATCCGTATGACGTGCTCCGCGGCATCGATCTGGGGCTTGCGGAGGGCCCACAAGCCGTATACCTGCGTTTATGCAATGGATTCAAAATAGCTGAAGGTTGGTATCCCTGCATAC
>CAVHKV010000224.1:0-2960 GCA_963636635.1 uncultured Bacteroidales bacterium | reverse complement strand
CCCGGCACCATCCTCAACTCCGGCCGCTGGATCCAGTGGCGTCAGCAGGCCGTCGAGCCTTGGGACGAGGCCAAGCCGGACTACGAGATCTGCGACCTCCTGTGGACGAAGATCTGCGAGCTCTACAAGGAAGAGGGCGGCGCCAACCCGGACCCGATCCTCAAGCTCAAGTGGGATTACTACATCGACGGCAAGATCGACCCGCGCCCCGTGTCTTGGGCCCTCAACGGCTACCGCACCGGCACGTCCGACTGGAAGAGCGGCTTCAGCTCTAGCGACGACAAGACGCTCGACAGCGGCAAGATCGATCTGCTCGCCGGCTACAGCGAGCTGGGCGCCGACGGTTCCACCGCCTGCGGCATGTGGATCTACTCCGGCTTCTACAACAACAACGAGGCGCCCCTGTGCGCCGAGGAGCAGCCGGTGTACCGCCGCAACAACGTGGACACCAGCGGCCTTGGCCTGTACAGCGACTGGGCCTTCAGCTGGCCTCAGAATCGCCGCGTCATCTACAACCGCGCCTCCGCCGACATGCAGGGCCAGCCTTGGAACGAGGAGAAGGCCCTGGTCAAGTGGGACAAGAAGGCCAAGAGCTGGATCACCGGCTACGACAACGGCATGGACATCCCGGACTTCGTCGCCAGCAAGACCCTGGCCGACGGCACCGTCCAGGCGATCGAGCCCAACAACAAGGCGTTCTTCATGCTCTGGGAGCAGAACGGCCGCCTGGAGAGCTACGGCATGGTCGACGGCCCGCTGCCCGAGCACTACGAGCCCTTCGAGAGCCCGTTGAGCGAGAACCCGCTCAACGGCCGCTTGAACAGCCCCTGCTACTTGGGCCGCCCGGATACCGAGGGCAAGGAGGGCCTGGGCACCAAGTACTCCGACGATTCCACGCGTCGCGCCACGGTCGAGGAGTTCCCCATCGTGGGCACCACCTACTCCATCACGGAGCATTGGCAGACCGGTGGCCAGACGCGCGCCTGCCCCGCCTTGGTCGAGGCTTGGCCGGGCGACATGATCGAGATGTCGCGCGAGCTGGCTGAGGAAAAGGGCATCAAGCAAGGCGACAAGGTCCGCGTGTGGAACCGCCGCGCCGAGGTCATCGTCACCGCCATGGTCACGCCGCGCCTGCGCCCGCTGACCGTCAACGGCAAGACGCAGCACCTCATCGGCCTGACGCACCACTACAGCTGGGGCAAGCTCTACGGCAAGACGACGCACGGCGCCGTCAACGACCTCACACCTAACGTGGGCGACCCCAACAGCCAGACGCCCGAGTACAAGGCGTTCCTTGTCAACATCGAAAAAGCGAATCTCTAGGAGGAGGTGACCTGAAATGACAGAGAAAGCGATACTCTTCGATTCTTCCCGCTGCACGGGCTGCAGGGGGTGCCAGGTTGCCTGCAAGTGCTGGAACAACCTGCCCTCCTCCCTGGATTGCGTGGAGTCTGTGGACTGGAGCGGTTCCTACACCAATCCGCCCGATCTGAACGAGACCACTCGTTTGATCATGACCTTCAACGACTTCGAGGACGACAGCACGCAAAAGCGCGTGGGCTGGGCCATCACCCGCCGCGCCTGCCAGCACTGCACCAACGCCGCATGCGTTGAGATCTGCCCCGCAGGCGCCCTGCACAAGGACGAGAACACCGGGTTCGTCACCTACGACCAGGAGAAGTGCATCGGCTGCCAGTACTGCAGCAGCGTGTGCCCCTTCGACGTGCCCCGTTACGACAATCCCAACGGTACGCCGGACCCGCAGATCAACAAGTGCACCGGCTGCGTGGACCGCGTGGCCAATGGCATGGCGCCGGCCTGCGTGACCACCTGCCAGCCGGAGGCCCTGCTCTTCGGCGACCGCGACGAGATGATCGAGCAGGCTCACAAGCAGCTTGACCGCCTCAAGGAGCGCGGCTACGCCGATGCCTGCATCTACGGCGAGACCGAGATGGGCGGCCTGCACGTGATCCAGGTCCTCAAGTACGGCATCGAGAAGCACGGCCAGGTGGAGAACCCCTCCGCCGGCATCTTCCCGGCCATCCACAAGTACGCCAAGCCCGTCACCGGCGCGGTTGCCGGCCTGGTGTTCCTCGGCCTCGCCGGCATGACGGCGCTGTCCGCCGGCAGCGAGAAGCACGACCAGGTCACCTACAACCCCGAGACCGGCGACACCCTCGACATGGAGACCGGCGAGGTCATCAAGCAGGGCGACGGCCAGGGCACCAAGACCTTCAAGGAGTACATGGCCCAGGTGCCCGTCTTCAAGAAGTGGGGGGAGGACGACCATGAGTAAGGAAGTCATCAACGTCACGCCGGAAGAGGCCAAGAAGAACGCCGAGTTCATCGAGGCCCGCAAGGCGGCGGGCATCCAGATCCGCGTGCAGCGCACGAGCCTGCAGGCCCGCATCACGCACGGCGTCGTCGCCATCTCCTGCATCCTGCTGGCCATCAGCGGCCTGTTCGTGTTCTGCCCGCCGCTGGCTGCAGCTGTAGGGCCCAATGTGACCCTCGCGGCGCGCATGTGCCACCGCGTGCTGGGCTTGATCTTCTGCATCGTGCCCATCGTGAGCATGCTCATCGCCCCCAAGGGAGCCTTGCATATTCTCAAGAAGAACACGGTCAAGTGGGACCACGACGACAAGATGTGGCTCGCGCTGTTTTTGCCCTACCTGTTCACCTGCAAGTGGCTGCACATGCCGGACGCCAGCGAGACCAAGTCCGGCCAGCGCGTGTCCGACGGCGCCATCATCGTGCTCGCCTTTCTCATGGGCATCACCGGTTTGGTGCTCACGGGCAACACGGTTGGCCTGTACAGCCTGGGCACCGGCGCCCACGCCGTGTGGCTGTTCCTGCATGATCTGGGCTTCTTCTTGATCTGCGTCATGGGCATGGCCCACATCCTTTTGGGTGGCGGCATCATCGGGCCCTATCGCGGCATGCACCGCGTCATGTTCGGC
>CAVHKV010000223.1:0-2984 GCA_963636635.1 uncultured Bacteroidales bacterium | reverse complement strand
CGCCAAAAGGAAACCAAGCATACCACGAATCGAACATCCGTTTGTTACGGGGAGGTACGAAGAGCGGAAAACGGAGAGGCGTCCGAGCGAAGGGGCTACCGTGAAGAAACGCTCTTCGAAAACCCCTTGGTAGAGGACTTCGATTCAGCGCCCTACGAATCCCAACGGGGAAGGGCCCCACCTCTCAGACGTCCTCGCTCACCAGCACCAGAGGGCTTCGAGCCATAGGCCGCTGCGGAATGTCTTCGAGGTGGGGCCCTTCCCCTTGGATATGAGGGGCAGCGTCACCGAGTTAGATGAACGGGACCCTGCGGTTGATGCTGGTTGAGATGGTCACGTAGCCGATGCCGGGAATCAGGATCTTCGGTGTGCCCTTGCCGAGGTGGTCGGCGGCGTTGGCCTGCAGCGGGTCGCCAGGCTTGCCGTGCGGCGTGGCAGAAGTGACGTACACGGGAACCTCTAGCGATACGTTTGGGTCAAATGGGTCCTCAAAACGGGGGCCCACAACGTTGGACGTGCTGCCACGGGGAATCACGGGGACGCCAACAGGCTGAGACTCAGCTGGGAGAAGGGGCTCACAGGCGACCGTCTTCTCAGCATCAAGCTCGGCGTCAACAGGTGCCGGTGACACGACAACCGACTGATGCATTGCGGGCGCCTCGGCCACGCCAGCTTGCTGAACCGTGGTGGGCACATCGGGGACAACGATGCCTTCGGCCTCGTCCTTGTCCTCGTCCTTGTCCTCGTCCTTGTCCTCGTCCTTGCCCTCGTCCTTGTCCTCACCTTCAGGCTTGTCCTCGCCCTTGTCCTCGGGCTCCAGCATGCCAATGGCCTCGAGCTCATCATCGCTGGCGAAGTCCGGGTCAGAGGCATCATCCTCGTCGGCGGCGTTCTCGTTGGCGTAGAGGATGACCACGGTTTTGTCGTCGTGGACGTCGATGGGGTCGAGTGCCTTGAGGAAACTCTCGGCGCCGGCGGAAAGCTCCTCTGGGGCAAGGGCGGCGTCCTCGGGACTGAGGTTAAGGAAGAGGTTGAGGAGCGGCTCGTTTATCTCGAGGGTCTCGGCTGCTGCGGCCTCATCGTTACCCTCCGTGGCCTTCACGTAGCCGGGAACCAGCTGCTCCAGAATGCCGTCCGTGGCGAGGATGAGGCTCTCTACCTCGGATTCATTGCCAAACTGCCAGTGGGCGCAGCAGGAAAGCGGCCACACCAACGTTCTGCTGCCGGCGCGGGCCATCGTACCCAGACAGCGGTACTCGCCACCGCGCGTGCGGGCCACAAAGCCGGAGTCGCCGGCCGAGGCCCACACCACGTGGCCCTCGGTGTCGTAGGCGCACACCGCAAGGGTGGTTTCCAGCTCGTCGGAGTCCACGCCCAGCTCATCGGCCTTGCGCTGCACGGCCGCGAGGGCGGTCTGGAGCACGCCGGCAAGCACCAGCTCGTCCACCTCGGAGAGGTCGCGGCGGTCGATGATGGCCAGGGACAGGGCGGTCACGGCCGTTGAGGCAGCCTCGCGCGAGCCAATCTCGGGATGCTCCTTGCTGCCCAGGCCGTCGGCCACGGCAGCAACTACAAACTCGCCGCCGTGGATGGGGTAGGCAATCTTGCCGTCGCAGCCAATCGAGGCGCTTGACCAGCGGGAACGCAGATGGTTCACGGCAAAGGCATCCTGGTTTGGCAGGCCCATGGAGATGTGGGACGTGCCCCGGACGGATGCAGCGTAGTACGACAAAGCAGACATGGCTGAGCCTTTCTCGCTCGATGGGTTGATGGGTGGCGCCGGGTGCTGTTCGGGGCAAGCGGCGCTGGACGCCGCGCGCGGACCGGACCGACGCCGCAGACGCGCCCCAGGCTCGCCCAAAGCCGCCGGGCCACCCCTCGTGGCAGACCCAACGGCTCGGGCAACCCCGCGACGGCGCAGCTGCTCGCTAGGAAGCCAGGAACTGGCGCAGGGTCTTGCCCTGGGGCGAGCAGAAGCGAACCGGGCTCTCCGGGGTGCCGATGGTGGTGGGAATCTTGCTGGCGGCCTTGGCGCCGCCGGAGGAGAACTCGCGCATGTAGTGGGCGGCCAGCTCCAGGAAGTCGTTGATGTTGGCGCCCGGGTCGGCCTCAAAGTAGCCGTCGAAGGCGAGCTGCTCGGCCACCTCCACCTTGTAGTCGCCAAAGCCGCAGAACAGGACCTTGATGCGCCCGTTCTTCTTGTAGGCCTCGATGGCGGCGGCGGCCTCCTCCACCGAGCCGCCGGGGAAGTCGGCGCCGTCGGAAAGGATGACCAGGACCGAGCGGTGGGGCATATGGCCCTGGGAAACCTGGCGCTGGACCTGCTCGCGCTCGAGCTCAAGGGCCTTCAGCACGGCCTCGTTGAGGTGCGTGGCGCCCTTGGCGCGCAGCTTCACCTCGGGCATGCTCTCGGCCGGAACAAAGGCCAGCTCGCAGGGGGCGGACTCCACCTGGTCCAGCTCAACCACGCCGTCGGCGGCATCTGTCAGCGGCAGTACCTTCACCTCGCTGTTGAAGGCAACCACGGCCATCTGGGCAGTCTTGGCCGAGACGGAGTTCTTGCAGATGATCTCCTTGGCCTTGTTGAGGGCGTTGTTGATGTCGGGCATCACCTTGGAAACCGAGCTTGAGCAGTCTGCGAGCCAGATGCTGTTGCAGGGCTCGTTGTGGTCTGTGGTGAAGGCCGAGGCGTTGGCCGTGGCGCGGCCAAAGGCGGTGCCGCCCATGACGTGGGCCTGGCCCATCACCTGGGTTGGGCCGTTGCTCGTCACCTGGGCCTGGGCGCTGTTCATGACCTGGGTCTGGCCGTTGTTCATGACCTGGGTCTGGCCGTTGTTCATGACCTGGGTCTGGCCGTTGTTCATGACCTGGGTCTGGCCGTTGTTCATGACCTGGGTCTGGCCGTTGTTCATGACCTGGGTCTGGCCGTTGTTCATGACCTGGGTCTGGCCGTTGTTCATGACCTGGGTCTGGCCGTTGTTCAT
>CAVHKV010000222.1:0-3016 GCA_963636635.1 uncultured Bacteroidales bacterium | reverse complement strand
GCGGCGGCGTCAGCGGCGTCGCCCGAGGTCGCGGTGTCATCGGAGGCCGCGGCGGTCTCGGCCGCCTCGGGGCCATCGCCCTCGCCCTCGTCGCCAGCCTCCACCGCCACGGCGGACAGCGTCAGCGTGCCGCCCGTGCGGTAGATGGAGCCGTCGGCGTTGACGGGCGTGACGAACGTGACCTCGTAGTCGCCGGCGGCGCCCACCTCGACCGACTCCGCCTCGTTTGCGGGGAAGGCGTGGTAGAAGTCCACCTCGCCGCCGTCTCCGGTGACGTGGGCGATGACGGGGGAGGAGCCGCCCTCGTCCCAGCCCGGCGCCTCCACGCCGATGGCGACCTCGTAGGCGGCGCCCTCCGCGGCGCCCACCGCTCCGAGCCCGGCGACGCCCCACGCGACGCCCGCGCCCAGCCCCGCGACCAGCGCCGCGGCGGCCACGCCGCACGCCACGCGCCCGCCGACCGGCATCCGCCCGAACCGCTCCCTGATAGCCATGGCCTCGCTCCCGTCTGTTATCGACCATCGGCGTGTGGCGCCTGGCGAGCGGGGCCCATGCCCCTACGCCTTGCGCCGCCTCTCACGTGAGCCCGCCTTCGCCCTTGCGCTTTTCGCTAGCGCGCCGCGAAGCTCGGCTCACCTGCCTCTCGGGCTGTGACGGCGCTCCATCTCGCACGCCGTGAGAGCCCCCGGTGGTCATCTGTCCTTCCTTTGAAAAGACAGTAGTTCTACCCCCCCCTCGCGCAAGTGCGTCCGCCTGAAAGTCCCGGCCGCGTGGCCATAGATAGCGAGCGGCGGGATGCCTGCGGAGGGACGGAAAGCTTCGAGCTGGACAGAGTGGCGCGCTGCAAAGACTCACGATTGCGATGACCTGTTGTTCCACATGACCGTAGCTTCGTGACTCTCCAGCATTTTCCTCTGATATTCGTAGACAAGCGAGTTAATCCCATTCATAATGGGATTAACTCGTAAACGAGCGAACAGCGGAGGCGCCATGGCCATACGTGAATACCTAGAAACTCATAGGGTCTTCCGTGCTGACGACCTATGGCAAGCCTGCGGCCAAAGCAAGACGAACGCCAACCTGCTTTCCTTGGCTGTCGCCCGTGGGGACGTGAGCAAGGTTCGCCGCGGCCTCTATGTCTCGCATGTGGGGCAAGGTAGGGGCCTTCCTGTGGACAGGCTCTCGCTTGCCACTGCCGCCTTTGACGATGTCTGCTTTGCCTACCAGTCTGCGCTTGAGCTTTACGGGCGAGCGCATTATGCGACGCCATCGCTTGTCACGTGCTATTCGAGCCGTGCTGCCAGTTTTGAGTTCGAAGGCGTCACGTACAAGGCATGGCGCACCCCGGAAGGGCTTGCTACCCGCGTGGACGAGGAGGGGAGGTGCGTCACGTCGCTCGCCCAGACCTTTGTCGACTGCATTGACAAGCCTGATAGGGCTTGTGGCTACGACAACGTGCTGCGCAGCGTCACTGGCCTTAGCGTCCGGCCTAAGACGGCGCTCTCCCTTGCGAGGTCTAGGAGCAAGGCGTGCGCCAAGAAGACGGCCGCCGTGCTGACCGTCATGTACCCCGATTGCTCGGGCGATGCTGCGGTGAAGCGCATCTTTGAGGAAGAGATGTCCGGCTGCTGTTATCTCGGTATTGACGAGAACGACCCCGAGAAGGTCTTCCTCACGGAATGGCGTGTCTACGTCCCCAGTGACTACAAATCCCTCTTGGGAGCCTAGCATGAGCGCCGTCGATAGAACTGGGTTGGAAGCAAAGACGAGGGCTCTGAACGCTTTGCTAAAGGGTATCCAGGAGGACCCGGATCTCACCGGATGCATGGCGCTTCATGGGGGAAGCGCAATCAACGGCTTCTTGTTTGACGCGCCTCGCCTCTCGGTGGACCTTGACTTGTCTTATATGGGCGACTGTGGCTTCGAAGAGCTTTCGTCCATTAGGGAGAGCGTGGTAGCCGAGATTGGGGAGGTTGGCAGGGAAGAGGGCTTTGAAGTCTCTGTTAGCAAACCCGAGCACGCGGGGAGAACGATTCGTTTCCATCGCCGGAGCTTTGAAGTTAAGGCTGACGTGAGCTTTATGAACAGGGTCACGGTTGGTGAACCCGAGCTGATGACGTCTAAGCTTGATCCCACGACTACGTTTTCGATCCTGTCTCCCTATGACCTTATAGGTGGCAAGGTTCGTGCGAGCCTTGAGCGCGCTAAGTCTCGAGACCTCTTTGACCTCATGACGATAGCCCGGCATCGGGAGCGATTCGATGACGGGCTTCTGCACGGGACGTGCTTGTTGTATGCGTCCCTTTCGGATGGATTTCCCCAGCGATATCCGGATGGCGAGTTCTCCTGTGTCTTTGACGGGCGCTTGGATGCAATTGCTAAGGACGTAAAGACGGCCTTGGCGCCCATGCTTGCGCCCGGCTCCATTTCTCCTGGCGCGGATGCGCTAATTGAGGCTACCAAGGCGTTCATGCGTGAGGTGGTGGAGCCGAGAAACGACTCGGACCGTGAGTATCTCAAGCTTATGAGCTGTGGAGATTACAGGCCTAACCTAATCTTGCCAGACCGCTATGCCGAGAGGGCGGCGAGGTTCCCGAGCGCCATCTGGAAAGCCAAGAACCTCGCTTTGTTACCGAAGCGTTGATTGGTTTGACCCTGCCGTCTGGGTGCTGAGTTGGTGGCCCTCATGGGGAATAGCTTTGTCCGTTCTTTGGACTAGCCGCATGCGCGGCGCGTTGCGTCCGCTCGCTTGCAACGCGGCCGCCTTCCGGTCGTCAGTCGAACGACTCTCGCGATGCGTAGCGCGTGGGTGGTTGTTGGGGATAATGGGGGCAATGGTTTCGTTTCGAACGAGGAGGACCTTGTGGGTAGATCTGGCGGTGGCGGAGGCGGCGGCCGTTCTGGCGGCGGTGGCGGAGGCGGCCGTTCTGGCGGCGGCTTCTCCGGCGGCGGGCGCTCTTCGGGCGGCTTCTCCGGCGGTCACAGCGGCGGGCGTAGCGGCGGTCACTCCGGTGGC
>CAVHKV010000221.1:0-3046 GCA_963636635.1 uncultured Bacteroidales bacterium | reverse complement strand
ACCAGGAAGGTGCCGCCGGGCTTGACGTCGCGGACCATCTTGAAGCCCTTGATGATGTAGCTCGGGTTGTGGCAGGCCACGAAGTCGGCCTTGGTGACGTAGTACGGCGAGCGGATCGGGGAGTCGCCGAAGCGCAGGTGGCTGACGGTGACGCCGCCGGTCTTCTTGGAGTCGTACTGGAAGTAGGCCTGGACGTACTTGTCGGTGTGGTCGCCGATGATCTTGATGGAGTTCTTGTTCGCGCCGACGGTGCCGTCGCCGCCGAGGCCCCAGAACTTGCACTCGATGGTGCTCGGGTCGGCGGTGTTGGGGGCGTCCTCCATCTCGCGGAGGCTGAGGTGCGTGACGTCGTCGTTGATGCCGACGGTGAACTCGCGCTTGGGGTGATCGGCCTTGAGCTCCTCGTAGACGGCGAAGGCGGACGCAGGCGGCGTGTCCTTGCTGCCCAGGCCGTAACGGCCGCCGGAGACGAAGATGTCGGTACGGCCGGCCTCATAGAGGGCGGAGACGACGTCGAGGTAGAGCGGCTCGCCGATGGAGCCCGGCTCCTTGGTGCGGTCCATGACGGCGATCTTCTTGACGGTCTCGGGGAGCACGTCGACGAAGTGCTTGATGGAGAACGGGCGGTACAGGCGGACCTTCACCAGGCCGACCTTCTCGCCGTGGGCGTTGAGGTAGTCGATGACCTCCTCGAGCACGTCGCAGAAGGAGCCCATGCAGACGACCACGCGGTCGGCGTCGGGGGCGCCGTAGTAGTTGAACAGGCCGTAGTTGGTTCCGAGCTTCTCGTTGATCTTGCCCATGTACTCCTCAACGACGGCAGGGAGCTCGTCGTAGGCGGAGTTGCAGGCCTCACGGTGCTGGAAGAAGATGTCGCCGTTCTCGTGGCTGCCGCGGGCGTGCGGGTGCTCGGGGTTGAGCGCGTGGTTGCGGAAGGCCTGGACGGCGTCCATGTCGAGCATGTCCTTGAGGTCCTCGAAGTCCCACATGGCGACCTTCTGGATCTCGTGGCTGGTGCGGAAGCCGTCGAAGAAGTTCAGGAACGGCACCTTGCCCTTGATGGCCGCGAGGTGGGCCACCGGCGAGAGGTCCATGACCTCCTGGACGCTGCTCTCGGCGAGCATGGCGAAACCGGTCTGGCGGCAGGCCATGACGTCGGAGTGGTCACCGAAGATGTTGAGCGCGTGGGAGGCAACGCAGCGGGCGGAGACGTGGAACACGCCCGGGAGCTGCTCGCCGGCGATCTTGTACATGTTCGGGATCATGAGCAGCAGGCCCTGGGACGCCGTGTAGGTCGTCGTGAGGGCGCCGGAGCCCAGCGAGCCGTGGACGGCACCGGCGGCGCCAGCCTCGGACTCCATCTCGACCACGTTCACCGGCGTGCCGAAGACGTTCTTGATACCCTGGGCGGCCCACTGGTCAACGTGGTCTGCCATCGGGCTGGACGGCGTGATCGGGTAGATGCCCGCCACCTCGGTGTAGGCGTACGAGACCCAAGCAGCAGCCTCGTTGCCGTCCATGGACTTGAACTTACGTGCCATATCCTCTCCTTCTGTTGTCGAGGTCGCGCGACGGCCGGCGTCTTGCGCCACCACCCCCAGGTGGCTGCCCTTCCACGCGAAATCGCCCCGGGACCGGTTCCCCGTTGGCCTGGGGGCGACGTTGCTTCATAGCGCTTCTGATTATCCCGCAATTGGACGCGGCTGATTCGCTTTTTTGAGAAAGTGGCAGCCACACACGGACGAGCGGTAGCAAGAGGGCGCAGCGTCATGTCCGCCGCGCCCTCGCACCTGCGTTTTGTTGTTTCTTGAGTGGGGCGCCGCGCGCCGCTCGGGCCGCGGGTCTGCCGTCTCGCGTGTGCCGGCAGCGGCGGGCGGTTTCGCTGCGCGCCGCCTGACGGCCGCGACGGTCGCCGACCCACCGGCGAGCGACAGTCGCGGAGCCCACAGAGCAGCCCCGCGCGCAAGGGCGCTACTTGTTGGCGCCGCGCTCCAGGAGGGTCTGCCAGCCGCGGGCGAACTGCTCGCCCACCGAACCGGCCGCGTCGGCGGCGCAGACCACGCCGTGCTCGTCGGAGACAAGGAAGGCCTCGTCGCAGGCGCCGCCGGCGGCCAGGTCGTCGGCGAGCATCGCGCTGCGGCCCACGCTCATGCCGAGGGTGGTGGCGAGGTCTCGCACGAGCGACGACGCGCCGGAGAGGGCCTCGCCCGCACCCACGCCGCAGACAAGCGAGCCGTCGCGGACGGCCCAGATGGCCTCGGGCGCGATGCCGGTCTGGTCGGCCTCCTTGGCGCTGGCCTGCGCCCGGCCGAGAAGGGCGGCGAGCCCGGTGTTCTCGAGCGGCTCGTAGTCGCCCGCGGCCATGGCGGCGCGGCCCTCCTCGTCAACCATGAGCAGCAGCACACCGTCCGGGTGCTCGGCCACGCCGTCGGCAAGCGTCCACTCAATATGCTGCTTTGCCCAGGCAAGCAGGGTCTTTGAGAGCTGCTTGCCACAGACCTCTCGCTTGCCGAGGGCCTTCATGTGGCGGTTTGCCACGGGAAGGGCGGAGCCGAACAGTCGCCAGCGGCACACCAACACCGGCTCTCCGACCTCGAACTCCTCGGGAATCTTGCCGTCTGCCATGTGCCTACCTCCAAAACGGGCCACGAGGCCCGCCAACGTTTGTCCAACGTCTCAGGCTTACCCCAAACCCGCGCGCCCGAATCAAACAAAACCGGGCGCCGGAGCCCAAGCGAGCCCCAGCGCCCAGAAAATCTAACAAACGCGGGTTTCCCCCGCCCCAGATTGGCCCGAAGGCGAAGCGCCGCGTATTGACATACGCAAGCTGAGCCTGGGGCCAAGACGGAGTGCCGCCCCACAAAACGCGGGTTTCCCTGGTGCCCCAGGTTGGCCCGAAGGTGAGGCGCCGCGTATTGACATACGCAAGCTGAGCCTGGGGGCCAAGATCGGGCGCCGCCCCTCAAAACGCGGGTTTCCTTGGCGCCCGAAATCAGCCCGAAAGAGGAGCGTGGCGTATTGAAATACGCGAGCGACGATTGAGGGC
>CAVHKV010000220.1:0-3115 GCA_963636635.1 uncultured Bacteroidales bacterium | reverse complement strand
TGGCGTCCTTCGTGTGTAGACGGTTGTTCGGGGATGTTCGGGCTTTGATTTTCCAAGCGCTCGCCTCTTTGTTTTTGGGGATGAGCGGCTGGGTTCTTGTCCCGTATTCCGATGCGTACGGCATGCTCTTTACCTGCGCCGCGCTTTGGTTTTACGTGATTCCGCGCCGTCGTTTTGTGCGTTTGTCAGGCGTGACGGCCGCGTCCCTTTTGGGCTACATGGTCAAGCCAACCGCGATATTCCTGCTTTTTGCAATCGTGTGTCTCGATTGGGCGCCTCGTGTTGTGCGGGCGGCTCGCGATGGATTTGGCGCCGCATGTGGTCGCTCTCGTGTAGACGAGAAGGGTCGGGTGTCCGCTTCGGCTAAGGCAGGAGCCGTCTCGGAGAGCCCACGTGCTGTGGGAGTCGCCAACGTGCCTCCCCGGACCTTTCTTTCCGGGGCCTTGGTTGCTGTCGCCCCCGTGATCCTTGGCGCTGCGCTGGCCGTTGGCTTGGGCCAGTACGTAGAGGGCAACTACTTTGTACTCGACCCAAGTGTTTCGCGAGGCATGACGCATTTCCTTGCCATGGGTCTCAACCCCGAGACGAAAGGCTGCTACTCAAGTGCAGACAATGAGTTTTCGTCTTCTTATGCCGACCCAGATGAACGCCGGTCTGCGCAGATTGGCCTGTGGAAGGAACGTCTCGTGAGCCTTGGCCCCATAGGCGTGGCCAAGATTTGGTTTGAGAAGAACCTCACCAACTACGCAGACGGAACTTTTTCCTGGAGAGACGAGGGCTCGTTCATCACGGGGATTACCGGCGATTCCGATGCGGCCAAGAACTGGCTTGGCGTCATTGAGGGCAGTACGTCAGTTGACGGCACCGCTCTTGCCTACGGTTGGTCTTGCCAGATTCTCTGGCTCATGGTTCTCCTGGGCTGTGCCGCATCAGCGCTTCGTCGAGCGCGAGGCGGGGCCGGCTCGTTTGCAAGCAATGCCGCGCCTTCTGCGAGCCACGTATGTGTCGTTATGGCCCTTGCGCTGATATTCCTCTCGGGATTCCTGCTTGTTTTCGAGTGCCGTGCTCGCTACCTGTACTTGTTCTCTCCCTACTATGTGCTGTTCGCGATTGATGGTCTCATCGGTTCTGGCTCGATGGGGGAGCATTTCGCGTTCAGAATCGCCAAGGTTCGTGAGGGGCTGAGGGCCACAACGCTGTAATGCGTCGCGCGTTTCCGCATTTCCCTTGGTGTGCCAGGCATCAGAAGACCCTGTGGCTCAAGCAATGAGTTTGGTTGTTTGGGAACGAGAAAGAGGCGTCGTAACCCCAGCGGCTACGGCGCCTTTCGCTCAAAACTCGGAAAAACCCGGTTGAAAATGTCGGAAAATACCGAATGAAAAAGTCGGAAAAACCCGGTTGGAAATGTCGGAAAATACCGAACAGGCTGGTAAGAGGCTATACGTTAAATGGTGAATTTGGCCTAATCCAGAGCTGAAATTGAGTGCTGCCAAACACGTGGATTCTTGCGGCCTGAGCATGTTGCTACCTGCTGCTCGCCGCCTGTTGCCTGCGGCCAAGCTTGCGCAGTCGCATTTTTCCTACCGAGAGCTACGTAAAATGCCTAGCCGAACTCACGTATTTTACCTATTCAAAACCCCGTAAAATGCCGAATGAAATTGCCGTAAAATACCTACTGGGATTCACGTAAAATGCCGAACGAGAATCACGTAAAATACCTAATGAGCTATAAAGTCCCAGGATAAAGCTGGTGTAAAAATGGCCGAAAAACTCACTCAAGAAGGCTACAAACCCCGTCTTATCGAGCCTCGGCTCGACGCGCTCATGCAGGCCTTTGGTTGCGTTGAGATAAACGGTCCCAAGTGGTGCGGCAAGACGTGGACGGCCATGACCCGCGCGGCCAGCATGACCAAGCTCGATGACCCGTCGGATCGCGCGATGGCGGAGGCCGATCCGCGCCTTGCGCTCGCGGGCGATGCTCCGCATTTGGTTGACGAATGGCAGGAAGTCCCGGAGGTTTGGGACGCGGCCCGCCGCTTCGTGGACGATTCCGGTAACGAGCGCGGAACGTTGTTGCTTACCGGCTCTACGGCTCTCAAGAGCAGCGAGCGGGAGAGGGTGCGCCACTCCGGCGCCGGCCGTATAGCCCGGCTTTCCATGCGTCCGATGGCGCTGTGCGAATCTGGGGACGGTTCCGCGGAAGTGTCCCTTTCTGGCCTGTTTTCCGGCGAGGCGTTTTCGCCCGTGCGCGGGGAAACAAGCCTTGAGGATGTGGCTCGTTGGTGCTGCCGTGGCGGCTGGCCGGCAAACCTCGGATTCTCGGACGAGGTGGCTGCGGAGACGTCGGCCAAATACGTGGACTCCGTCCTCGACGTCAACGTTATAGATGAGGGGCGTTCCCCTCGAATGGCGGAGGCCCTGCTGAAGGCCCTGGCGCTCAACGTGACCCAGGCGGTTACGCTCAAGACGCTCTCCAAGGACGCCGGAGCCGGCGAGAAGGGACCCGTGGAGGATACCGTCGCCGCCTACCTCGAGCTATTTGATCGCCTGAAGCTCACCGAGCCACTGTATGGCTGGGAGCCGCCCATGCGCGCGAAGGCCCGCGTGCGCGTCAAGCCCAAGCGCTACTTCTGTGACCCGTCGCTTGCGGCGGCGCTGCTCTCCGCAACGCCCGAGCGGCTGCTCCGCGATACGCAAACCCTTGGCCTGCTCTTTGAGAACCTGGTCATGCGCGACCTGCGCGTGTTCCTTTCCACGTATGCGGGGCTTGGAAACAACGTGTCCTACTACCGCGACGAGGCCGGGCTTGAGGCCGACGCCATCGTCGAGCATGGCGGCGCATGGGGCGCCATTGAGATAAAGCTTTCTGACACCAAGGCCGACGAAGGCGCGGAGAGCCTGCTGAAGCTCAAGAGGAAGCTGCTCGAGAATGCCGCCGCCAAGAATGCCGAGCCGGCGTTTTTGGCTGTGGTTGTGGGGCGCGGCAGCGCGGCCTATACCCGCGCGGACGGCGTACATGTGATTCCGGCGGCGCTGCTGGGTCCCTAGGGCTTGGGCCCTTCGCAAGCAGCCCCAGATTATGCAGATATCCTGCGCTGCACGGGGCCTCCATAGG
>CAVHKV010000219.1:0-3126 GCA_963636635.1 uncultured Bacteroidales bacterium | reverse complement strand
CTTACTCGGCTGGCCTGTGACGGCGGCCAATCCGGTGACGCCTACTGGGACGGCTCTGCGCCGACCGTTGGGGCCACGGCTCCGGGGTGATTTTTGCCTGGGTGCGGCCGCGGGCTCCCACCAACCCCGCTCGCTCTAGACCGCAGTGACCGGGCTACTCGTCCCCATCACAGCTTTTCGAGTGGGTATCTTAGCACGCCACGCGGCCAACCGCTCCATCAATTGAAGGAGTTCTCAAGGCCGACAGCTTGGGGCGGCAGCTGGGGCGTGGGCGAAGGCGCTGCCGAACGCACAGCGCCTTTTGGACGGCAGCGCTTGCACAGGAAGGCCGGGCGATGCGCACGCCCGGCATAAGCGGCCGATTATGAGGAGTCCCACGAGTCCGCCATGCGAGGCTTTACGTGCGGAAAGTCGCATGCCCGCGGCGTCTGGCGTTACTTGTGAGCAAGCAGGGACCGCAATGCCTTCTGGACGGGCGCGAGCAGAATCGTGTCCAGCACGCTGGCGGCGAGCCAGGCAAGGGCGTAGGAAGCGAGCAGGAAGAGCAGCCATATGCCCACGTGCCCCGCCGCACCCATACTGGCAACGTCTCCAAGCAGGGCCTTGTCGTAGACCAGGCCGCCCACCACGGTGACGGCGGCGGCTTGGAAGAGGTAGATGGAGTAGCTGCGGCGGCTCGTCCATTCAACTGCGCGGGTCACGCGCGCGGACGTGACGTGGGCGCCTGAGAAGAGCACGAAGACGGCTGGCGTGGCGAGCGCCCAGAGGTAGCTCGGGTTAGAGCGCTCGAGACCGAGCTGGGCCGCCAGGGCGTCCGCCACCAGGGCAGCGGCGCCCGCGGCCACGATGCGACGACGAGCGCGGGCATCCACCTTGGGGGCAAGCCGGCGCATGGCGTAGCCCATGCAGAAGTAGAGCGAGTAGCCCGCAAAGACCTGCGAGCCCGCCGGCAGGAAGCGCCCCATGAGCCCCGAGAGATCATTCGCCCAATCCCAGCCAAGGAGCGAGGCAGAAGAGACGACGTCGCAGGCAAGGCCCCAGGCCGCAAAGAACGCAAGCAAGGCTACGAAGGCACGGAAGGCGCGCTCGTCCAGGGCCTCGAACATCCAGTAGAGGAAGGGCGCCACGGCGAGCATCGGCACGAGGGCCGGCACGAACCACCAGGGGCCGCAAAGCAGGTAGTAGGCGTAGGCGAGGTAGCCCTCCGCGTAGCCTTGGGCATACGTCGCCACGAGCCAGGCCAGCACGGAGTAGAGCGCCACCGGCACCACGATGGTGACGAACTTGCCGAGGTAGTACCCGCGCAGGCTCCCCCGAAGCGGGCGGATGGCAAAGAAGCCGGAGAGGGCGAAGAAGACAGGGTCGCAGACGAGGAAGAGCGTGGAGAAGAAGGTCGAGAGGTCAGCGTCTCCCGTGGCGCCGATGCGCGCCGAGGCATGCACGGCCACCACGGCAAGCATGGCCACGCTTCGCAGCAGGTCCCATCGCACGTCCCTGGCAACTCCACGCGCGGCTTCGCCACTCTCGGCAACCTTTGCCTGCTGGTTCTTCTCGTCCATCTTCACCCCACTCCCCTTCAACTCGCTTCCGCATTCGCACGAACCAAAGTATCTCAAACGAAGGGGCCCCGGCTGCCGCCGAGACCCCAGATGCAAAAACTATTCCGAACGGATTGGCAATCGGCCGCCGGCGCTCCCCCTACTGCTGCGCCTTGGGCAGGTCGGGGGCAAAGCCGTCGTCGCGGGTGAAGATCATCATGAACTCGTCGCCCGTGATGGTCTCCTTCTTCTGCAGGTAGTGGCTGATCTCGTGCAGCTTGAAGCGGTGGGCCTTGAGCGTCTCGAGGGCGGCCTCGTGGCCCTCCTCAACCAGACGCTGGACCTCGGCGTCAATCTCCTGCGCGGTGCCCTCGGAGCAGGTGAGCTCGGCGCCGCCGCCCAGGTAGCGGTTGCGCTGGGCGCCCAGGGCCACCATGCCGAACTTGTCGCTCATGCCGTACTGGGTCACCATGGCGCGGGCGATCTGGGTGGCCTTCTCGATGTCGTTGGAGGCGCCGGTGGTCATCTCGCCAAAGATGAGCTCCTCGGCCGCGCGGCCGCCGCACAGCACCGCGATCTTGTTCTTGGCCTCCTGGCGCGTGGTGAGGAAGTGCTCGTCCTCCTCCACCTGCATGGTGAAGCCGAGGGCGCCCGAGGTGCGCGGCACGATGGTGATCTTGGAAACCGGCGCCGAACCCTTCTGGGTGGCCGCCACGATGGCGTGTCCCGTCTCGTGGTAGGAGACGACCTCCTTCTCGTGCTCGGAAAGCACGGTGGACTTCTTCTTCTCGCCGGCGATGACCACGTCCACCGACTCGGTGAGGTCGGTCTGGGTCACGCGCTTGCGGCCGAAGCGCACCGCGCGCAGGGCCGCCTCGTTGATGATGTTGGCGAGGTCAGCGCCCGAGGCACCAGGGGTGGAGCGGGCGATGACGCCCAGGTCGATGCCGCTCTCCATCTTCACGTCGTTGGCGTGGAGGTTGAGGATGGCCTCGCGGCCAGCGAGGTCGGGCAGCTCCACGGGGATGCGACGGTCAAAGCGGCCGGGACGCAGGAGGGCCTGGTCGAGCGACTCGGGGCGGTTGGTGGCGGCCAGCACCACGATGCCCTTCTGGTTGTCAAAGCCGTCCATCTCGGAGAGCAGCTGGTTCAGCGTCTGCTCGCGCTCGTCGTTGGAGTTGAGCGAGCCGTCGCGCTTCTTGCCCACGGCGTCGATCTCGTCGATGAAGATGATGCAGGGGGCCTTCTCCTTGGCCTGCTTGAACAGGTCGCGCACCTTGGCGGCGCCGCGGCCCACGAACATCTCGACAAACTCGGAACCGGCAATCTGGAAGAACGGCACGCCGGCCTCGCCTGCGACGGCCTTGGCCAGAAGCGTCTTGCCCGTGCCGGGAGGGCCAACGAGCAGGGCACCACGCGGGCATCGGGCACCGATCTCGGTGTACTTCTCGGGGTGCTTGAGGAAGCTCACGATCTCTTCCAGCGACTCCTTGGCCTCGTCCTGGCCGGCGACGTCGGTGAACTTGACGCCGGTCTCCTCGCCCTTGACCTCCTTGGCGTGGCTCTTGCCCAGGCCGCCGCCCATGCC
>CAVHKV010000218.1:0-3130 GCA_963636635.1 uncultured Bacteroidales bacterium | reverse complement strand
AGAGGTTGAAGCCCTGGAACACCATGCCGATCTTCTCGCGCAGCTTGTTCACGTCCACGTGATCGGCAGCGAGGTCCTTGCCGCGGAACCATACGTGGCCCGCGTCGGGGGTCTCGAGGAGGTTGAGGCAGCGCAGCATCGTCGACTTGCCGGAGCCCGACGCGCCGATCACGGTGACGACCTGGCCGGGGAGGACCTCAAGGTCGATGCCGCGCAGGACCTCGTGGTCGCCGAACGCCTTGCGCAGGCCCTCGACGCGGATCACGGGCTCGGCGGCGCCGGCGGCGGGCGCCCCGGCAAATGCGGCGCCGGCGGGGGCTGCCGCACCGCCTGCGGCCTCTACCTGCGGCTCATACGGCTGGCCCGCAACGGCGGCGGCGATCTTCGCGTACTTCTCGTTAGCCATGACTAAGCCTCCGCCTTCTTGCGCTTGCGCTTAACGTCCGACGTGCTGCCCACCGGCTGGGTCTCGACGCTCATGTGCTTGGCAAAGCGGCCGAGGAGCCACGAGGCGACGGCGGTCATGATGAGGTAGAACACGGCCGCCACGAGGTAGGCGTTGAGCTGCTTGTAGTAGATGCCGGCCACAGTCGAGGCGGCAAACGCGAGGTCGAACACGCCGATGACCGAGAGGACCGAGGAATCCTTGATGTTGATGACGAGCTCGTTGGAAAGGCCGGGGATGGCGTACTTGATGCCCTGCGGGAACACCACCTTGATCATGGCCTGCCACTGCGAGAGGCCCAGGCTGCGCGCGGCCTCCATCTGGCCCTTGTCCACCGACTCGATGCCGCCGCGCAGCACCTCCATCATGTAGGCGGTGGAGTTGAGCGAGACCACCACGAGGCCGGCGATGAAGCGCGTCCAGATGCCGTTGACCTCGGTGATGGAGAGGCCCGTGCCGCTCACGATGCTAAAGCCCAGGTAGTAGATGATGACGCCCTGGACGAGCATGGGCGTGCCGCGCACCACGGTGGAGTAGACCTTGGCAAAGCCCACGCCCACCTTCTTGAGGAAGCGCACGAAGTCGTTGTCGGAGCGGTCAATCTCCAGGATGCGCACGGCCACGAGCAAAAGCGCCAGGAAGAAGGCGATGAGCGTGCCGAAGACCGCCAGCTCGATGGTGGTGACGGCGCCGGTGAGGTAGGTCTGCTTGCCCTGCTGGAACATGTAGAGCACCTGCGTGAGCATGTCGGCCGGCATGGAAGGGGCAGCCGCGGCCTCGGCCCACGCCGAGGCAAAGCCCATGACCCAGCGGTCCACCAGCAGAACCGCGGCGGCAAGCCACACCACGTAGCTCACGTAGCGCAGGGCGTTTGCCACCGCCGGCTTGGCGAAGGGGGCCTTCTCGGCGTAGGTCTTCCAGTGGGTGAGCTTGAACACCAGGCCCACCGCAGACAGCACGAGCCAGGCCGCGCACAGGTAGTACATGACGAGCTCAACCGTGAAGGCCTGGGCAAGGAAGCTCATCGCCGGGCGTGGCGAGCTGGAGAGCAACATCCCCAGGAAGGCAACCGCCGAGGTGCCCAGCAGCACGTAGCGGTGGTTGGCGCCCACAAACGCCGCAAGGCGCTCGAGCTTTGGTTTCATACGGGTCCCTCTTCTAATCGCCAAGGGGCAGGGAAAGCTCCCTGCCCCGTCTACGCGAGCTATTACGCGGCAAGGCCCGCGGCCTAGGCCGGCTGACGGTCCATGCAGTCCTGCCACATGGCAAGGCGGTCCTTCTCGGAGATGCCGGCGATGATCTCGTTGAGCTTGTCGACCATCTCGTCGTTGCCCTTGGCGATGGCGGCGTTGTCGGGGTTGCTCGGGTCGGAGAAGCCCTCGCCGTCGGCCAGCTCGACCTTCTGCAGGTCGGGGTAGTTCTCGAGGAGGTTGGGCAGCGACATGGACGAGAAGGTGATGGCGTCGCAGGTGCCGTTCTCGATGCCGTCGACGACCAGCGGCACGGTGGCCACGGGCGTGAGGTGGTTGACGTCGGGGATCTCGTCGATGAGGTCGTCGTAGAAGGTGTCCTTCTGGCCCAGGACGGTGGCGCCGCTGAAGTCGGAGAGCTTGGTGGCACTGGCAAAGCTAGAGTCCTTCTTCACCACCATGACGACCTCGTCGTCGATGTAGGAGTCGGTGAAGTCAACGGACTGGGCGCGCTCGGGCGTCACGGACATGCCGGCGCAAATGATGTCGATCTGGCCGCTCACCAGGGAGTCAACGAGGGCGCCGAACTCCATCTTCACGGCAACGGGCTCCATGTCGAGGGCCTCGGCAATCTTCTTGGCAATCTGGACGTCGTAGCCGTCGGCGTAGGCGCCGGAGACGTTCTCGATGGGGATGGTGGTGTCGGACTCGGACTCAACCTGCCAGTTGTAGGGCGCGTAGGCCGCCTCCATGCCAATGCGCAAGGTCTTGCCGTCGCCGAGGGTGCCGGCAGACGCGGCGGTCTCGGCCGTGGTGGTGGCAGCGGTGCTGGAGCTCTCCGCAGCCGGGCCGCAGCCCGCGAGGAACGTGGAGCCGGCAACGGTGAACACAGAGAGGCCCGTCAGCTTGAGAAAGCTGCGGCGAGAGAGGTTGGTCATGACGCGTCCTTCCAGTTTGGTGTGAAACCCCTTCCGTGCCGCGCAACCGGAGGGGACCCATTCCCCTCCCCCTTGCAACCTAATGCGAGAAAGTTACGCGCACAGCCGCAACTGTACGCCGCGCGCACGGCACGGCGTAGCTGCGTCCGCAGCGGGAAACGGGCTTTTAACTGAAAGCGGGCTTGAGGGCTGGACGACGGCGCGGGCAAGGGCGGGTCGCTGGTGCCACGCGCGAGGGCAGACGCGAAGGCTGGTCGCCGGCGCCGCGCGCAAGGACGGGCACGAGGGCGGATGCGATGATGCGACCCGGCCAAGCCGGACTCCCCGCGGATGCCGCAAGGCGGCAGGGCGCAACGGCCCCACTGCGAGCGCTGACGCCAGGGCGCAAAGGCCGCGCGCCTAGCGCTCCCAGGTGGGAGGTACGGGGGCGTCGGTGGTGGACCAGGTGCCCAGCGGCGCGTTGGGGTCGGCGTCGAGCGAGAGGGGTGCGAAGTTGCCCACAAGGAAGCTGCGCAGCGCCGGGATGCCGATCATGGCCGCGTTGTCGCCGCAGGCCG
>CAVHKV010000217.1:0-3161 GCA_963636635.1 uncultured Bacteroidales bacterium | reverse complement strand
GCCACAAGCTGAGGGACAACGGGGTCACGCTCATGTCGGCCATGGAGCGCATCCCAGACACGCCGGAGGGGACCATCCTAGAGGCCGTCATCGAGGGCTTCAACGAGTACTACTCGCGCAACCTCAGCCAGAACGTCATGCGCGGGATGACCGGCAACGCCCACAAGTGCAAGGCCAACGGCGTGAGGGTCTACGGCTACGACATAGACAAGAACGGCTGCTACCAGGTGAACCCGAGGAAAGCCGCCTACGTTAAGAGGGTCTTCGAGTCTGCGGCGAACTGCTCCCGCACGCGCAAGGAGACGGTCGAGATGCTTAACCAGGCCGGGGAGCGCACGCCTAGAGGCTCCAAGTGGACGCTGAACTCGCTCAGGGACATGCTCAAGAACCCGAAGTACATGGGCGACTACTCGTGGGGCGAGGTCACGGTGGAGGGCGGCATGCCCGCCATCGTCTCGAGGGAGCTGTGGCACGCGGCCAACACAGCCCTAAAGACCTACACGCCGCACACCGGCTTCTACCGCCTCACGGGCAAGCTCTTCCACGAGACGGGCGAGCCTTACCGCGGCATGTCGGCCACGAGCTGCACCGGCAAGGTCTATTACTACTACTCCGCCAGGATCAACGGCAAGGAGCATCGGCTCAGGAGGGATGACGTGGAGGCCTCCGTCATGGACATAGTCCGCCGGACCATCCAGAGCGACGGCGTGGCGAGGGCCATCGCGGAGCTGTCCGTCGAGGCGTGGAAGAGGAGCAACGCCGACGGCAGGCGGGAGGACCTTGAGAAGAGGCTATCGGAGATAGACAAGGCACAGGGACGCATCCTCAAGGCCATAGAGGCCGGTATCATCCCGGACGGGACCAAGGAGAGGCTGGGCGCGCTCAAGGAGGAGAGGGACGCCCTGAGCGCCCGATTGGAGGCGCTGCCCAAGGCCGAGTTGCCCTCCGTCGATGAGGTTACCGTGGCGGTCCAGGAGCGCCTGGCCGATTTCCGGCCGAACAGGACTTTAAGCGAACTCGTGGGGCGCGTCACGGTGACCGAAGATGCCCAGGGTACGACCCTCACGGCAGAGCTTCCGTGGCTCCCGGCGCTCGATCTTCCGGCGAAAAATGAAAATCCCTCCGCCGCAGGTAAAAGCGACGAAGGGACAACTATGATTGGTAGGCTCATCCATAACGGCTGCGAACTGCTTTTTCTCGGCGGGAAGTTTTGCCTGCGTGGGCCGTATGTCCAGTGGTCTTTGGTTGTCCTCGGACCCTGAAAAATCCCGGCCGAACCAGACACGGTGCGAGGAACCGAACCCATATTCACTCGAACTAAATATCAAGAGTTTAACTAAAGGCCCCTCCCCCACAGCCGTGAGAGAGGGGCCTTGCCGTGCTTTGGAAGTCGGCTATTCCAGCACGATCTGGATGGCCTCGATGGCCTTGCCCATGCCGACGGAGCCGGTGGCGGTGTTCTCTGGGACGAAGCCCGTCCGGCCGTAGTCGGCCACGTGGACCTGGTAGCGGAGATGCTTGCCGGTCTCGTTGACGGTCGGGCAGATCTCGATGGCCTCGGCGCGGAGAGCCTGGCCCACGGTGCCGATGATCGGGTCGTTGGCAGAGGACCCCTCGCCGCTGGACTTGCCCGCCTTGACGCCCTCGTAGGTGACCCAGCCCTTGTCCTGGACGTGGATCTTGACGGTCAGCTCAAGCCCTGCGGGAGGCGCGATCTTGATCGCCTCGAGCTGCTTGGCCTTGCCCGTGGTGCCTGCGGTCTGGCCGTCCCTCACGGCGTCGAGCCAGCCGTAGTCGGCCACGTGGGCGCGGTAGGAGAGGCCGGAGTCGTTCACGGGGTCGCCGGGGACCTGGATAGGCTCCTCCGGGGTGGAAGGAGCGACGGCGTTGTACTCGGGGGCCACGACCCAGCGGAGGTAGCACCAGTCGCGGGTGCGGCGCTCGACCTTGCCGTTGTTGACGTTGCCCTCGATCGTCTGCACGTAGCTCCCGCAGTTCTTCTCGATGAGGACGGTGTGGTCGAGGTCCCAATCGTCGCAGGACCAGGACATGAGGCCCACGTCACCGGGCTGGCAGTCGCGCACGGACGAGCGGACCTTGCCTGCGGCGCGGGCGGCGTCGCGGATGTAGGACGTGGCCGCTGCGGGCATGCCCGCGCAGAGGACGCCCGCCTGGTCGAGGCACCAGGACGCGAACATGGCGCAGTAAGGCACGCCGGTGGTGCCGAAATACGAGCCGTGGTCCTGCGCGTACCAGCGGCCGTACTTGGTGCCCTCCTCGGGGTCGTTGTATCGGTCGTAGCCGATCTCGCCTCGGGCGATGGAGAGGACGTCGTTCGCGTTAGCCATTGTCGACCTCCCCGTATCCGGTGAACCCGTGAGGCTCGCAGACGTTGTCCGGGTCCTCGACCCTCTGTGCCTCGAGCTGGGCCTTGATCTCCTCGATCTCCTCGTTGGTCAGGCTAGCCATTGTCGGCCTCCTTGGTCTCGGCGGACTCGATGGCGGCGGTCTTGGAATATCCCAGCTGCGCCCCCTCGACCTCGGGGAGGTTGGTGGCGATGCTCGTGAAGAGCGACATGATCGCCGCCACCGCCGAGCAGGAGAAGACCGTCAGCCAGTTGATGTCGGAGAGGCCAACGGACGTGCCGCTGACGCCCGCCACGGCCACGGCCGTCTGGAAGAACGTCTTGACGGCGCGGATGAGCGCCGCCTTGAAGAATTCTTTGTAGTCTGTCATGTGAGTTACCTCCATTTTGATTTGGTCCGACCGCCGAGCGTCGAAGTCGCGCATACGTAACTTCGATGTGCCGTCTCGCGCCGAAAACCGGCGAAATCCGGCCTCTCGGCGCATCGGATGTAACTTTTGGCCCGCCGGATGTTGCGCGCCTATTCGGTCCCGCCCACGCGAGTAAGCGCGTCGACCTTGTTGTCGACGCGCTCCACGTCCTGCCGAAGCTCGTCGATCCGGCGCCACATAGTTGACGTGTCGCTTTCCAGCTTGTAGGTTCGCTCCACCGTCGAGTTGTGCTTCTCGACCTGCTTGGTGAGGTTTGATATCTCGACCTTGATGGCCGTCACCTGGTTGGACATGCTCATCCACACACCCAGGGCGGTGAGCAGCGCGGTCACGAGCGGGGCCACGAGGGTGTTGAGGTCGAGCA
>CAVHKV010000216.1:0-3203 GCA_963636635.1 uncultured Bacteroidales bacterium | reverse complement strand
GGCCGCTCTTGCGGTCGATGAGCAGGCAGGTGACGGCCGGAGCGGCGGGAGCCGGGGCGGGTGCGGGGGCAGGCGCCGGAGCGGCGGGAGCCACGCGGACGGTCTGCGGGACGCTGGGGACCTGCTGGGCCACGCTGCCAAGGCCGTCGGCCGTCTGCTGGGCGGGAGCGGCCTGCGCCGCGGCGGCACCACGTGCGAGCAGGGCGTTCTCGGCGTCGAGCACGGCCTCCTGCGGCATGACGTCGAGGCCGGCCATGCCGGAGGAGTCCTGCGGCGAGACCAGCGGCTGCGGCTGGAAGGCGCTTGCCACCGGCGCCACGGGCTGCATCGGCTGGATGGGCTGGAAGTTGCCGCGGCCGCCGTTCATGCTGGCCGCGCCACCGAGGCCGCCGCCCAGCGAGGGGTCGGCGCCCAGGAAGCGGGACTCCTCCTCGCGCAGGCGCTTGAGGGTGGCGGCGTCTACGTTCTCGGCAAAGACGGAGAAGTGGCCGCTCTTGAGGGAGGGGTCGGCCATGAAGCGCACGAGGGGCTTGCCCACGAAGACGTAGCCCTTGCCCTGGGCCTGGCCCTCGATGAACTGTGCCGTCTCGGAGGTGATCTGCGGGTAGAGCGGGCGCATGGTGATGTCGTCCTCGCTCGAGACCAAGATGGTGTAGAGGGCCGGCGCGGTGTCGACGCCGTTGACGACGAAGGTCTCGGCCTCCATCTCGCGGGCGGCCTTCTTGGCGAGCTTCTTGAAGGAGAAGGGGGCGGTGCGGCCCTGCGCGGTGGCGCCGAAGAGGCTTCCCACGCGCTGCTCAAAGACGTTCAGAAAGTTCACGTCACTCATCCTCCCAGGTGTTCGGAATTGGGCCGAAAGCGGCAACGGAAATGCTCATAAGTAGTGAACAGCCTAGCGCAACTGCTATGTCGCCAACGTTAGGGACGCCCCATAACCCGCCATTCTCCACTCTGGCGGCAACTAGCCAAGAAGCTATCAGGATGGCGGCGCACAGGGTCTGGCCTGCGATGTTGGCGCCCGTTCCGTGGTTTTTGGAGAGCAAGGCGCATACGGCCGCCGCCAGCGCGCAGCCGGCGAGGCGCACCCAGGTGCCGCCGCTTGTCACGAGCGCCACGCAGGCAGAGACGAACTCCGCTGCCGAGGCGTTGCTCGCGGCCGCGTTCGCGATGAGGCTGAGCGCGGCTCCCAGGGCCGCCGTGACGGCGGCCGCGCCCACGCCCATGCTGGCGCCGGCGAGCGCCGAGCTGCCGGCCGCGGAGCCCAGGGCGCTTGCCATGAAGAGGGCGGCGTGGGAGAGCTGGGCCTTGTAGCTCGTGGTAAGCAGCCAGCCCACAAGTGCTGCCACCACGAGCAGCGCCACGAGGAAGGCCGGCGAGTACACGCCCGCCGAGAAGAGCGCGCCGGCCAGCGCCACGCCAGCCACCACGCCTCCGGCCTGGGCCGAGAGGGCGCCGAGCGCCGCCGGCGCCGCAAAGCTCAGGGCCGCGCAGGCGAGCGGGCTCGCGTCCACGCCGAGCATGGCCACGACTGACGGGATGCAACGCGCGCCCACAAGGCCGCAGGCCAGGGCGGAAAGGCCGCGCTCAAAGGCGGCGGGCAGCCAGGGGAAGCGCTCCGTCAGGGGCGGGTTGGCGGCGACCTCCCAGTCCTTCTCGTAGGGGTCGGGCGCGCCGGTGGCCTGGGCCATGAGGCTCGCGACGCTCTTCTTGCCCTCGTCCTCGTCTCCCAGGTAGGGAAGGACCGCCGCGGCAAGCTCGCCTGCCGTGGAGGGGCGCTGCCCCGCGTCTGCGCTCAGAGCTTCGGCAATCTGCTCGCTCACCGGGCCCGCGAGCTCGGGCTCCACCTTGGCCAGGGGGCGGGCGCCCTTCTGGATCTTCTTGAGCGAGGCCTCCGCGTCCTTGCCGGCGAAGGGGGTGGTCCCCACGAGGGCCTGGTAGCAGACGACGGCCAGGGCAAAGACGTCGGTGCGCTCGTCCACCAGCTCGCCGTTGAGCTGCTCGGGCGGCATGTAGCCCACGGTGCCGCCGCGCGCGCCCTCCCAGCCGGCCGCAGAGGCCAGGCTCGCCATGCCAAAGTCGCCAAGCTTGACGTTGCCCTTGGAGTCGATGAAGACGTTGGAGGGCTTTATGTCGAGGTGGAGGACGTCGTTGGCGTGCGCGTAGTCGAGCGCCTTGGCAAGGCAGGAGAGCAGGTAGGCGCACTCGTCGTAGGTGAGCGTGCCGCCCTCAACGCGGCCGAGCAGCTCGGCCAGGGTGAGGCCGTCCACGTATTCCATGATGAGGTAGGCCACGTTGCCCTGGACGGCAAAGTCGTAGACCGTGACCACGTTGGCGTCTGAGAGGCGCGAGGTGATGCGGGCCTCGTCGAGCGCCTCGGCCAAGGTGGAGGCGCTCATGCCCGCGGCCGGCCCCAGCGGCATGCACTTGATGGCGACCTTGCGGTCCAGCCTGGAGTCCCAGCACACGCGCACCGCGCCAAAGCCGCCGGTACCGCGGGTCTCCACCACGCGATAACGCCCGAGCAGCATCGGCTGCTCGGCCTGCGGCTGCGCTTGGTAGGAAGGAGCAGCCCAGCCCGTCTGTTGGGTGGGGGTCTGCACGGCGTATGTCCTCGTTTCAGCTGCGTGTGCCGGTGCGATTTGTAGCATTTTAGCAGCTGGAGGCATCGCGGCAAAATTTTTCTTGCACGCCGCGGCAAAGCTGTTGTACTATCTACCCTGCACTTGCGGGCGTGGCGGAATTGGCAGACGCGTACGGTTCAGGTCCGTATGGGGGCAACCCCATGAAGGTTCAAGTCCTTTCGCCCGCACCATGAATTTGAGAGGCCCCGGTTCGCCGGGGCCTTTTTTCGTATCTAGCGGGTTTGGCGCGGTCGTTTGCGTGGCCGCGTTTGCGCTGGTCGCAGCTTGTTGCGATGTCGTTGACCTGCGATGAGTTGGCCCTGCAGCCTATGGCGCGCCCGTCTCTGTCTTCCAAACCCAGCTCGCGCCCTCGACCCACCAAAAACGGGGCGCCACCCTGTGGCGGCACCCCGTTCCCAATCCGTTCGTTGCCGTGCGGCCGGATGCTCTAGTTGTTGTCGTCTTCGAAGAAGGACCAGCCGCTCTCGGAGTCGTCGTCCACGTCGTCATAGCGGTCGTAGTCGCGGCGGGTCTTCTTCTCGAGCACGATGGCCGCGATGAGGAAGCCAAGCAGGATGATGA
>CAVHKV010000215.1:0-3218 GCA_963636635.1 uncultured Bacteroidales bacterium | reverse complement strand
GCTTTCCGGCACCGCCTCGTGGCTGACGCTTGCCACCTACGAGACCACCGGCGCCCTCGTGGGCCGCGAGAAGCTCACCTTCAACCCGGTCCTTCGTCCCGGCCAGAAGAGCCTGTCCTACACGCTCGGCCTGGGAGACGCGCACGTGCGCGTGAACGTCGAGTCTGCCTCCGGCGCCATCCGCGTGGGCGACGCCACCACCTTCACCTATGACGGCATGCCGTGCGACGGCAGTGTCGATCGCCCGGACGCGGGCGAGCACGTCGTCGCCATCACGCTGTAAGCGACAGAGAAAGGAGAGGAAGGAAGGCATTTGCGCTGGCGTGGGCCCAACGCCCGCGCAAATGGCAGTACAAAATTAGCGTGCATGCACAAGGCACGTTTTTGAGCACAAAGATGGGAGGGTGAACATGAAGAATTCCGAAACCGCGGCGCTTACGGCCGAGTCTGCGAAGGCCAAGCCCAAGACGATGCAAGACCACGTCCTGTACCACGTCATGCGCGTCGCCACCATCCTGGCCGCCGCGTCGGTTTTCTACTCCGGCCTCAACCCCGCGAGGGTCACGACCGCCATTTCAAGCAACGTTTCGCTCTTTACCGCCTGCATATCTCATGAGGCGCTCGTCGGCCAGATTCCTGACCGCGTTCTCAAGAAGACCGCCATCACCGGCACCACGTTCACGATGCTGCAGATTGCCTGCGCCGTGATCATCGCCGGCATCATCATCGCCATCGTGGGCGCCTGCATGTCGTACGGCAACAAGCGCATGCGCCTGCGCGGCCTCAAGTTCCCGCTCATCGGCGCGGCGGCCATGGCGGCCGGCCTCGTCGGCGTGGGCGCCATCTACGGCGTCATCGCCAGCGCCGACTCCAGCAAGGTCCCGGCCGTGCTGCCGGGCTCGTTCTTCTTCTTCATCGTCCTCGTCCTCGCGATGGTGGGCTGCACCATCGCCCTGTTCAAGGTCGAGAAGGCAGACCCCGAGCCCGTCGAGGATAAGATGGAGATGCAGGAGAAGTACCACCTGTTCCTGCTCTTCGTCCCCATCATCGCCCTGGCGTTTCTGTTCTGCTATCTGCCTCTGTGGGGCTGGCGCTACGCCTTCTTTGACTACAGCGCGGGCGGCGAGCTCAGCGCCGAGAACTTCGTGGGCCTCAAGTGGTTCACGATCCTGTTCCAGAACGACACCACGCGCGGCGACGTCATCCGCGTGATGACGAACACGCTCGCGATGTCGGGCCTGGGCATCCTGACCTCCTGGATCCCGATGGTCTTCGCCGTGTTCCTCATGCAGGTGCCCTCCAAGGGCTTCCGCCGCTTCGTCCAGAACTTCACGACGGTGCCCAACTTCCTGGGCTGGTCCATCGTCTACGCCATCGCCATCGCGATCTTCTCCACCGACGGCTTCATCAACAACTTCCTCAACAACATCTGCGGCATCGCGGCCAACACCAACTACCTCATGAGCGGCTCGCACATGTGGCTCAAGATGCTGCTCTGGGGCATGTGGAAGGGCATCGGCTGGTCGGCCATCATCTACATCAGCTCCATCACGGGCATCGACCCGGGCCTGTACGAGGCCGCCGAGGTGGACGGCGCCGGCCGCTTCCAGAAGATGTGGCACGTCACCATCCCGCAGCTCATGCCCACGTTCTTCGTGCTGCTGCTCATGAGTATCGCCAACGTGCTGTCCAACGGCATGGAGCAGTACCTGGTCTTCTCCAACGCCGCCAACTCCGGCGCGCTCGAGGTGCTCGACCTCTACGTCTACAACCTCGGCATCGGCAACGGCCAGATCCCCATGTCCACGGCCATCGGCATGTTCAAGTCCGTCGTTTCCGTCGTGCTCCTCTTCGCCGCCAACGGCGCGTCGAAGAAGCTCCGCGGCGAGAGCATCATCTAAGGGAGGCGAGCGGATAAATGGCAAAGCGCATCAACGGCGGTATCCAGTACAAGCAGACCCCGGGCGACGTGGCCTTCAACGTGATCAACGTCACGGTGTTCGCGCTCTTCACCCTGCTGTGCATCTTCCCGTTCTACTACCTGTTCATCAACACCATCTCTGACAACAGCCTCGTTGCCGCCAACCAGATCACCTTGCTTCCCCAGGGCATCCACTTCGAGAACTACATCGCCCTGAAGGACGTCAACGACTTTGGCAACGCGGTCGTGGTCACCGTGGCGCGCACCGTCATCGCGACCTCGCTCATGGTGGTCATCTCGGCCTTCGCCGGCTACCTCACCACCAAGCGCGAGATGTGGCACCGCAGCTTCTGGTACCGCTTCCTCGTGGTGACGATGTACTTCAACGCGGGCACCATCCCCTGGTACCTCAACATGCTGGGCCTCGGCCTCACCGACAACTTCTGGGGCTATATCCTGCCCGCGCTCGTCTCGCCGTACAACATCATCCTGGTCAAGACCTACATCGAGTCCATCCCGGCCTCGCTTGAGGAGTCTGCCACGATCGACGGCGCCTCGGTCATGCAGGTGTTCACCAAGATCATCCTGCCGCTTTCCAAGCCTATTCTGGCCACCATCGCCGTCTTTGGCGCCGTGGCCAACTGGAACTCGCTGCAGGACTCCCTGATCCTCATGTCCAACTCGCCGCAGCTCTACACCCTGCAGCACCGCCTGTGGATCTACCTCAACAGCTCGTCCAACCTGGCCGCGTCCATGACCACCGGCGGCGGCACCGCGGCGGCCACGCTCAACACCAAGGTCATCAAGTACACCATCAGCATGGTCACCATCATCCCGATCATGCTCGTCTACCCCTTCATGCAGCGCTACTTCGAGGAAGGCATCATGCTCGGCGCCGTCAAGGGCTAGCAGGAGCGTTCCGCCCGCTGCACCGCGCGGCGCGCGCCCAAGGCGCCCGCGCACGTTCCATCCATCCCAAAGAACATTTGCATCTCAAGGAGACAGCAACATGAACGCCAACCACCTCATCAGCCGCAGGAACTTCGCCAAGCTCGCCGGCCTCGGCCTGGGCTCCACCCTGCTTGCCGGCTGCGGCTCCAAGGGTTCCACCTCCGGCTCGGACTCCACCTCCGAGGTCTCTGACGAGGAGCTCGCCATCACCGTCTTCTCCCAGACCGCCAACTGGTCCGGCGACCAGGTGGGCTGGGGCGCCACCCTGCTCAAGGACTACTTCAACATCACCGCCACCATCGTCCCCGACACCGACGGCGCCTACCAGACCCGCATGGAGAACGGC
>CAVHKV010000214.1:0-3222 GCA_963636635.1 uncultured Bacteroidales bacterium | reverse complement strand
CGAACCGGCACGCCCTCGCGCAAGGCCTCGACATGAACGAGCCCCGTAGCCGTGGCGGGCATAAGCGCCTCTTTGAGGGCAAGGACGAGCTCCTCGGGGGCGCCGGGCTCGACGACGACCGAAATGCGAACGCACGAGCGGCGCGCGGCCTCGGCCGCGCGGGCCCCGTCTACGACTTGCCTAGCCGCACTTATGGGAATGTCTTGGATGCGAGCCATCTGCCCCTCCTAGGCGGCCTTGGTCTTGTGAAGATACACGGACTGTACGATACCCACCGACATAACCTGCACGACCATCGAAGTGGCCCCGTAGCTTATGAACGGCAGCGGAATTCCCGTAATGGGCATGATTCCGATGCACATACCCACGTTTTGCAGGAGCTGGTAGCTCCACATGGTGATGACACCGGCCAAGACGAGCTTGGCAAAGGCGGCGTCGATGTGCATGGCAAGGTGCAGGGCCGAGAAGATGAGCCAGGCGTAGAGGGCGAGCAGCGCAACCGCCCCCACAAAGCCGAACTCCTCGGCCAGGCGGGCGAAGATGAAGTCGGTGTGGTTCTCGGGCAGAAAGCCGCCGGCAGACTGGGTGGCGGCGCCGATCCCCTTGCCGAAGAGGCCGCCGGAGCCGACGGCGATCTTTGCCTGCTGGAGGTTGTAGCCCGCGCTTGTGGACTCGAGGCTCGAGTCCGCAAAGACGAGCAGGCGGTTCAGCTGGTAGGTCTTGAGCGGAAAGCCGAAGTTGATGGAGCAGAAGATGATGAGGGCGCACCCCGCCACGAACATGGCGAGGGTCACGAGCACCCACTCGCGCTTGGCACCGCCGCAGATGATGATGGCGGCACCCGTCACGATGATGATGAGTCCGGTGCCGAGGTCTGGCTGGCACATGATGGCGGCGAAGGGCACGAGCAGCGTGGCGCAGAGCTTCACGTAGTCACGTAGCTCCTTGATGCGCCCGTTGTACTGGGCCGTGAGCGAGGCCATGAGGAAGATGGTGACGATCTTTCCCACCTCGGAGGGCTGGAAGCGCAGAAATCCGATCTTCACCCAGCCCGTCATGCCGTTGGCCGAGCTCGCGAGGCCCGGGATGCGCGGCGAGAGCATGAGCGCCACGTCGATGACGAGCAGCCAGGTGGAGTAGCTCGCGAGCTGGCGGTAGTCGTAGCGCCACACGAGGGCCGCCGCGGCAAGTCCCAGCACCGCACCAACCGCCTGCCTGGGCAGCGAGGCATTGGAGTTGGAGAGCGAGGCGCTCCATACCACCACGAGGCCATACGCGATGAGCAGCAAGGCCGGGATGAGGTTTGCCCAATAGAGCTGCTTGAGGACGCCGCCGCGGCCGGGCATGCGCGCGCTCGCCGCGCCCGGCTTCTTGCCGGCGTCCCCGCCGAAGATGGAGGAGACGACCTTGCCAAAGCCGGCGTTTGTCGGAATCTGCTGAGCCATGCCCTCCCCTATCTCGCGCCGTCGGTGACGACCGCCGACGAGTTGTCCGGTTCGTTATAGAGCGCCCCCAGGATGTCACGCGCCACGTACAAGGCGCTCACCGAGCCGTAGCCGCCGTTGTCCACCACGGCAGCTACGGCGTACTTGGGGTTGTCGGCCGGCGCGTAGCAGACGAACCAGCCCGTGGGCTCGGCGTTGCCGTGCTCGCCGGTGCCGGTCTTGCCGGCCACGCGGATGCTCATATTGGTGAAGTGCGAGGCCTGCGACTCGCTCTCCTCGTAGATGACGCCCTCCAGGCCGTCCTGGACGAGGTCGAAGTTGGAGGAGCTTTCCTCGGGCGTGAGGTAGGTCTCGGGCGTGTAGTCCTTGGTGGAACCGTTGTCTCCCCTGCCGAGCACCGACTTGAGGATGTGCGGGCGCCACATGGCGCCGCGGTTGGCGATGCCCATGTACATGCAACAGACCTGCAGCGGCGTGACGAGGATGTCGCCCTGGCCGATGGCGATGTTGGTGTAGTCGCCACCGTTCCACTGGCGCTCCGCGTCCGGCCAGCTCGTGAAGTAGTTCCACTTCCACTCGGCGTCCGGCACACGTCCCGAGGCCTCGCCGGGAAGGTCGATGCCGCAGGTCTGGCCCAGGCCCCACTTGCGGAAGGTCTCCTGCATGCCGTCTTGGGTGTCGGATTCGAAGAAGGCCTTGGCAATCTCGTAGAACACGACGTCGCACGAGAAGGTGATGCCGTTTCTGAGGTTGATGGTGCCATGTCCCGCGTGCTGCCAGCACCACTTGCCGCTGGACTCGCCAAAGCCGGTCCACCAGCCGCTGCACACATAGGTGGAGTCGCTCGTGGCGATGCCGTAGTTGAGGGCGGCAAAGCTCGTGAGGGGCTTGATGGTGGAGGCCGCCACGAACTGGCCGGCGACAACCCTGTTCATGAGCGGGTTTGCCGCGTCGTCGCTCGAGAGCGCGTCCCAGTCGTCCTGCGAGATGCCGCCCACGAAGATCTCGGGCCTGAAGCTCGGCGCGCTCGCCATGGCGATGACCTCACCGTTCGTGACGTCGACGCACACGGCAGCGCCCGACTTGCAGGTCGAGACGCCGCCATCATGGATTTTCTTGATGACGGCGGCGAGCGACTCCTCGGCAGCCTTCTGCACGTCGAGGTCGATGGTGAGCATGATGTCGGAGCCGGCCTCGGCCGGGATGGTGGTTGAGTAGTCGGTGACGTTGCCGTAGACGTCAACGTAGACGGTCTGCTCGCCGCGCACGCCCTGCAGCACTTCCTCGTACTGGTACTCCACGCCGGCCTGGCCGCAGACGTCGCCGTTCTCGTAGGTGATGCCGGTGGAGGTCTCGGCGCTCGCCTCGATCTGCTCCTGGGTGACGGTGCCGGTGTAGCCCAGCAGGTGGCAGGCCACCTCGCCCTGCGGGTAGGAGCGCTGCGTGCGCTGCTCCACCGTCACCTTGGGGAATGCGTCGGCGTGCTCTTGGATGTAGGCCACGGTGGAGCGCGGCACGTCGATGCAGACGGTGCGGGCGCTCTGGGCGCTCTGGGAGGAGTCCGTGGCGCGTCGCTTGGCGGCCATCACGGGAAGCCCCAGCACGTTGGCGAGCAGCGTTATCTCGATATCGTCGTCGGCCACGTCCGAGTAGGCGCAGACGGTGAGGCTCGGGCGGTTCGTCACGAGCTCGTTGCCGTTGCGGTCGAGAATGCGCCCGCGCGAGGCGAACGAGGTGACCGTGCGGGTTCGGTTGCTCTCGGCTTGCTGGCTATAGG
>CAVHKV010000213.1:0-3231 GCA_963636635.1 uncultured Bacteroidales bacterium | reverse complement strand
TAATGTCCTATAGAGTCCCATAGCGGCTTTTGTAGCCTTACGGCCTCAACTTAGCTGCGAGCTAATGAAACGCGCGGCGCGGCTTCCTACGATGGGCCTACCTGAAAGCTCGTTGGAAGGAAGAATCATGAGCGACACCAGCGCCAATACGCAGCCAAAGTCCGCCGCCGCCATTGTGGCCATCGTCCTGGGCGCCATCGCGCTGCTCACCTCGTTTTTGCCTTTCATCAATAACTTCTCGTTCTTCTTCGCGCTGATTGGCGTGGTGTTTGGCGTAGTCGGCCTCGTTGGCACGCTCAAGGGCAAGAAGGGCGGCAAGGGCCTGGCCGTCGCCGCGGTCATCATGAACGTGCTGGCCATCGTCGTTGTGCTGGCCACCCAGAGCATGTACTCGTCTGCCATCGACAAGGCCATGGACGATGCGACCCTCTCCACCACCAGCGGCACCGTTGTGAGCTCTGACACCGCGGCCGCCGATGGGTCCGCAGGCGAGGCCGCTGGCGACGCGGCCGATGATTCCGTCAGCAAGTACACCATCGCCGACGAGGCACTTGACGGCGATGAGTGGTCCAGCAAGATTACCGGCACCTTCACCAACACCTCGGGCAAGGAGTTCAGCTACATTTCTGTCAGTTATAACCTCTACGATGCCGATGGCAACCAGATCGGCACTGCTGTCGACAGCACCAGCAACCTCGCCGACGGCGGTACCTGGAAGTACGAGGCCTACGGCACCGAGCCGCTCGCCGACGTCGCGAGCTACAAGCTGGCCGACGTCACCGGCTTCTAAGTTCTGGCCGGCGTCCCGACTTCTGGGCGCTGGCTGACTCCATTGGCTTCTGAGCATCGGAAGGCATCGCTGGCGCCCAAGCGTTGGCCGGCGTCGCCGGCTCCGGGGAGCGGGCCGTCCCCTCTCGGCGCAAGGGTGCCGGCCGTCGTTGGTCGCCAAGCGCTGGCCAACGTTATCAATTCCTAAACCGAAGTTGGGAGGACGCGCATGGCAGAACGTCTTACGGAGGAGCTTCTTGACGAGCTGCTGAGTGCGTCCTCCATTGACTCCTTCATCGAGGGAAACGCCCTCGGTCACAGGACGCTATCGGAGTACCTCGAACAGATGCTGGCCAAGAAGCGTCTGAAGCGTTCGCAGGTGGTGCGGATGGCAAACCTCAACGAGACCTTTGGCTACCAGATCTTCACCGGCGCGCGGAACCCAAGCCGCAACAAGGTGCTCCAGATTGTCTTCGCCATGGCACTCACCCCGCGCGAGACCAATCGCGCGCTTGAGGCCGCGGGCGTGAGCACGCTGTACAGCAAGGACCGCCGCGACGCCATCATCATCTTCTGCCTCGACCGCGGCTGCTCGCTGCAGAAGGCGAACGAGGAACTCTACCGCTTTGGCGAAGAGACCGTCTGCTAGCAGGATATGATTGGGCGCATGGAACCAATCCAGACAGATGACCTGCATGACGAGCTTTTGGCCAGTCTTGAGGCGTCCGGGGCCACGTCGGCCGCGGACGCCTATCGCATAGAGCGCGTGCTCAAGGAGTCGAGCTTTGAGAAGACCCAGCTCGTCTACATCCGCACGCTCGACGGCGGCGAGCTCGGCCCCTACGTGCGCAAGCTCATCAACAAGCGGATGGGCCTTGGAAGTGCCTACCACCTGCTGTTTGACGCCCAGGCGCGCGGCGTGCGGCTCCGACATGTTCCGCGCATCGTGAGGCTGAACGACGCGGGCGAGGAGCTCGAGGTCGTCATGGAGTACGTTGACGGCCCGAGCGTACGTGAGGTTGCCGAGCTTAGGCACGGCGAAGCGAGCCTTGTTGTGGCCGGGACTCTTATGCCGGCGCTTTGCGACGCGGTTGGTGAGCTTCACGAGCTGCTCGAGACGCCCGTGATTCACCGCGACCTCACGCCGAGCAACGTCATCTGCCGCGAGGGCGACTTTGGCCAGCCCGTGCTCATCGACTTTGCCATCTCGCGCGCGTGGAGCGCCGAGGCGGAGAGCGACACGACGCACTTTGGCACGCGCGCCTACGCGCCGCCCGAGCAGTTTGGCTTTGGCCAGACTGACGTCCGCAGCGACGTCTACGCCCTTGGCATGCTCGCGTTTTTCTGCCTTACCGGGCGCGATCCCTATCCGGCCGACCGCACCGTTCGCTTCTCTGACCCGGCGGTGCCGGAAGGTTGGCGCGAGGTAATCGAGAAGGCCTGCGAGCTGGACCCGTCCAAGCGCTACGAAAATGTTCGCGTTCTGCGCAAGGCCTGCGAGCGGGCCGCCCAAGAAAGCGTTGCGGAGCTGCGGCCCACAAAGGGGATGACCTTGCAGGAGCCTGGAGATACTGCCGCGGCTACGGACGATGGACGCAACGCTGCCGTGGCCACGAAGGAGGCTGCGGCGGAATGCGCTGCTGAACTGTGGGCCACAAATGGAAGCTCCTTGCAGGAGCCGGGGGACGTTTCCGCCGTGAACGCGGAAAAGGCGGGGCACATTGGCGCTATTGCGGGCGAGATGACTGAAGCTGAGCGTGGTCGCGAGGCATTAGGTGTTGCGCGCGGCTCTGATAAAGCCGCGGTTGAAGAGGAGTTTTCGCAGGGGTTTACGAACTTCGCTGCCTCGCCGCGCGCTCACACGAGAGGGGAGAAGACCCCCAAACCGGCGCTTGGGTTCTTTACCGTGCGGAACGTCATCGTCCTCGCTGCGTGCGCCGTTGTCATAGCTGCGTCCATCTATGACATGATGGATCCCAGCATGCGCGTACAGGGGTCATACGCCACCAACCTGTTTGGATTCGTTGTGGTGATGCCCCTCATGACCCTGGCCGCCGCCTTCTTGCTCCTGGACAAGCGCTGGCTCTACACCAACGTTGCTTGGTTCAAAAATCGCAAGCCCCTGCAGATTTGGAAGACCATCTTCCTCGTGCTCGTGCTCGTGGTCGTAGTGTTGGTCTGGTTCGCCATCATCGCCATATGCGGCTAGAAAAATGCCCTTCCGTACAGCTTCGGTGAGTTTTTAGGCGATTTACGCTGGAGAGGCTGAGTAGGCCCTTCATTCGCGCTTGCAAAACTGCAGGTAGGCGATTCGAGCATTTTCCGGCTACTTTCCCACCTTGTGACAAATCGCCTAAAAACTCGCTGAGTCGACATGGGGGTCGAAAATGGCCCGAAAGGCTTTGAGTCGGGCGTTGGTTGGTCTTGCCGGGATGGAAGGGGCGGCTTTCTGTTAGCGCCTAG
>CAVHKV010000212.1:0-3238 GCA_963636635.1 uncultured Bacteroidales bacterium | reverse complement strand
GAGCTCGGCGAAGCGCATGATGTTGAGGGCGATGAGCGCAACGGCCACGATCACGGGGATGAGCAGGGCCATCTCAACCGCCGCCTGCCCGAGCTCCTCGCCCTTGGCAAGCGCAAGGCCGCGCTTGCTCCGCGGCTCGTCTCCGCTTCTGGCGGGCGCAAGGCCGTGCTCGCTCCTCAGGTCGCCTTCGTCCCGGACAAGCACGCGCCTCCCACTCAATGCGCGGCCGGCACGAGCAGGCCCTTGGTTGTTGCTCATGACGCGCCCACCCCCAACAGCGAGCCCACGTCCAAGGTGAGCGGGATCGTCACGTCCGTCCCGGGAATGGGCAGCTCGGCCACCGTGAAGGTGGAGCCTCCGAGCTCGTTGGAGATCTGTTGGCCGAGGGCGCGCGCAAGCGTGGCGGCGTCCCCCGAGCTTGGCAGCTTGCCGATGAACTCGCGCGCGGAGGAGACGTGCCCGTAGCCCGCCTTTTCGAGCACGTTTTGCGTGTTCGTGAGCACCGGCTTTCGCAGCCGCAGGTCGGCCGGCTCAAGGCCCGCGGCCTTGATGAGGCCGCAGAGCTTGTCCTTGAGCCAGCTGGCGACCGGCCCTCCCCCGCCCACGGCGGCCAGGGCGACGTCGGCCGCGGAGCCAAGGCCGTCAACGGACGCCCCGTAGCCCTGCAGAAGGCCGCTCCAAAGCTCGCCGACCTTGCCGATCACGCCCGCGTCACCATCGCCCACGTCCTGGCCGATGGCCTCGAAGAAGCGGGTGAGCACGTCGTTTCCCTCGGCGCTTGAGTCTGGCGCCAGCACGGCCGCGGAGACGGCGGCGCCCGCCGGCAGGACGACCTGCCCCGCAAAGGCGCGGGAGAGCTCCTCGGGCGTGGACGAGTTCCCGCGGACGACCACCGAGACGCAGCCCCAGGCGCCGGGCGGGCAGAGCTTGGGCCGCGGGACGGACAGGGCCTCGAGCGCCTTCTCAAACGCGGCGGCGCCCTCGTTTGCCAGGCCCTCGAGCTCCTGGTTGGCACCGGCAAGCTCGTCAGTCGCCTGCTGGTAGGAGCGCGACGCCGCCACGACGCGGCGCCAGTAGTGCTCAAAGCCGTTGTCGATGCTCGTTGAGGCCGCCGCGACGCTGCCCATGTCGGAGGCGTCCATCCGGCAGACGGCGCACCTCCCCACGGCACCCGCCTCGAGCTGGGCGAGCGACGCCGTGCCCGAAGAGGCGCCCTTGGCACCCGGGCAGCTCAGGGTCGAGTGCAGCACGCGGCCGCCCTCCTCGGCCGTGCAAGGCCAGCGCGCGTCGGTATAGAGCGTGGTCTGCCTCATCTGCTCGGCGTTGGCGGGCAGCTCGGGCAGCTCGACGCTCACCCGCCCGTCGGCCAGCTCCGCGTAGTGCCCGCCGCGGACCTTGGCCGCAGCGTACTCGTAGAAGGCCAGCCTGCAGGCGGAGTCCGTGAGCGCGTCGATGCCAGAGCCTTCGGGTGCCTCGATGGCGATTCTGCGCGGGTAGTAGTTGCGCGCCCGCATGAGGGCGGCGCCGAAGGTCCATGCCTTTGGCGAGGCATAGTTGGGGTTGAGGGCCGCGGAGAGCGAGGCCACCGTGCTCGCGCGCTCCCTCATGCTCAGGGGGTCTCCGCCGCAGTCGGCCAGCCATCCCTCTCGCCTGGCGGCGTCGGCCGCCTCCTGCGCCTCCTTGGCCTTGTCCGAGGCCTCCTGCAGCTCGCCGGCCTTCTCGGCCACCTCGTCGACCGAGACGTCGGACTCGAGCGAGGAGAAGTCGCTCTGCGACTGCTGGGGGAAGGGAATGGCGCAGCCCGTGTAGTTGAGCCGGTCCGAATCGTTGGCCTCGGCCACGGCGAAGGAGCGCGTCGCGATGGCGAGCGGCAGGGTCTTCTCTATGGCCTGCAGGCCCTTTGCGGACGAGGTGGCAAAGCGCGTGCGCGCCTGCATGATGTTCATGCCGCAGGATACGGTCTTGGCGCCCGCCGCGGAAAGGCCGGGGACGGCCGAGGTCACGAGGCCCGCGGCGAGCGTCACGAGGCCGGCGAGCCCCAACGTGAGCACGCAGGCGTCAAGCGTGGTGGCCACGGTGGCGTAGGAGCCGACGACGTTCTCTGCAGCCAGCGCGCAGGCGTCGGCCGTGGACTGGACGTCGGCCGAACGGTTCTGCACCCAGGCCACCGAGACGAGCGAGCAGGTAAGCGCCAGGCTCACGAGCAGGGCGCAGGCAACGGCAATGGAGGTGTAGCCGCCCTCTTCATCGACGAAGGTGCCGATGCCAAGGTCAATCCCCCTGCCATATCGAGACCCAATCACCGTAGCCTCCCTCCAGCCACGAGGGGCGAGCGCCGCCGCTCGCCTCAACCTTCAGAACAACCAGGTCGCCCTCCGCCTCGCCGAGGCCTTGGGCCAGCACGCCGATGAGCGGCAGCGGCCTCAGGCGGCCCGTCACCTTCACGCTCGCCTCGCCAGAGGCGTCGCCCGAGACCTCGACCTCCCACTCGCCCGTATGGAAGGCCGCCACGTTGGGCACGGCCGCAAGCCGGCGCTTCACGTACTCCTCGCAGGCGTCGTCGGTGGCGGCGCCGCCGTCCTCGCGCGTGGAGAGGACGCGCAGGCCCTCGGAGGCGGCCTGCTGCATGACGGAGCGCGTGTAGAGCAGAAAGACCGGCTGCAAGAGCAGGGCGAGCAGCAGCATGAAGACGGGCACGAACGCGGCCGCCTCCACGCTGGCCTGGCCGAGGCGCTCAGAACAAAACGATGTCGCGCATGCCTCCCAAGACCCCCTCGCCCTCGACCGCGTGCGAGGCGGCCGACTGCTCAAGCCTCTGCAGGCTGCCGTTACGGGCCGCCTGCCACACGGCTCCCAGTGCGAGCACCATGGCGAGAAATGCCAGGAGCACCAGCGCGTACTCGACGCTCGACTGCCCGTCGCACTCGGCGCGGAAGGGGCGAGCGGCCTGGGCACGCCAGCCGTCACCGTTGCGCTTGCGCATAGGCGCGCCTCCATTCGTCTACCTCCATCCTCAGCGTCTGCACCGTGCTCGCGTCGTCCTCCCCGCTCACGAGGCAGACGTCGACCCAATCGGGGCCGACCACGATGCAGGCCCAGCAGCGGCCGAGCAGATCGAGCCACCCGGCATGGGCAAGTGCCGCGTTGCCTTGGCCTCGGTAGCGCTCGAGCAGCTCTGCCGCGGCCTCGCGCACGCTGCCGTCAAACTCCTCGCTCGTGGTTTTTGAGGCCTCTGAGC
>CAVHKV010000211.1:0-3240 GCA_963636635.1 uncultured Bacteroidales bacterium | reverse complement strand
CCCTGCGCGCGAGTTTGGGGGAGCGCATGAACGAACAAGCTTCGGGTGGCTGGGAGCGCATCGCTGTCCAGCTCAAAGGTCTCATACGCAATAACCTGCGCTTTATTGTGGGCGCCTGTGCCTTGGCTGCCTTCATCGGGATTCTCGAGGACGTGCTCACCAAGGAGTCGATGAAGCTCGACTACGCCGCCTACTGGCTCATCGTGGAGCATCTGCGCTTCGATTGGCTCACGCCCGTGATGGAGAGCTTCTCGGCTCTGGCCACACCGCTCACGCTGCTCGTCCTGCTGCTGGCCGTTGCGGCCTTCGCGCCGGGGCGCCGCCCCGGTTGGTGCTGCGCGGTGAACCTCGGCCTCACGGTGCTGCTCAACCAGGCGCTCAAGTTCATCATCCAGCGCCCGAGGCCCGAGGGCTTCCGCCTCGCCACGGCCTCCGGCTTCAGCTTCCCCTCGGGCCATTCCATGGTGGCCATGGCGTTCTTCGGCCTTCTCGCGTGGTTCGTCTGGAAGTACGAGAAGGACCGCAAGCAGCGCAAGTTCTTGCTGATCGCCTTCGCCCTCGTCATCGTGATGATTGGCCTTAGCCGCATTTACCTCGGCGTTCATTACGCGAGTGACGTCATCGGCGGCTTCTGCCTCTCCATCGTCTGGCTCGCCCTCTACACTCGCATCGCCGTCCCCCTCTTCCTCAACGAGGACGAGTCGCCCCTAGAGCCCGCGCCGAGCGAGAGCGATAGGTAGCCGAGCAAGCATTGTTTGGCTGAGGCCATCAGTCGCCGGGCCGTGCGGGTGGCAAAAGCTGCCCCTTGGGCGCCAAGCCTTCCCGGCCTCTGTTGGCTGTTCTTGGGACAGGCACTAACGACGGGCGCGATGTTGACGTCGTGGCCAAAGCATGGGGTGCCGCGCGGTAAATACGCTCAGCAGCGTCCCAAACTCATGCTCGCAAAAAACGAGGCCGAGAGCGTGGCCCCCGACCTCGTATTTCTTGCTCTTTGAAAGGCTTAGCCTACTTGCCGGCCGCCTTGTCGGCGACGGCTGCGGCCGAGATGCGCCACGAGCGGCCCTTCTTGCCGGCGGGCAGCTCGCCAGATTCGATGAGCTTGTAGATGGTGGCCTTGCTCACGCCAAGGATGGCAACGGCCTGGTCCACGCTCAGGGTCTCGTCAGAGGCGGAGAGCGCCTCGCCTGCGGCGCTGGCTGGGGCAACCTCAACGGCAGCTTCTGCCGAAGCCTCGCTCTGGGTGCTCTCGGCGGCCGCTTGCGTGGCGTCGGAGGTGTCGCCCTCATCGGCACCGTCCTCGGAGGCGGGTGCGGCGTCTTCAGCGCCGGTCTCTGCCGGGGCGGCAGCCTGCTCATCGCTAGCCTCGGCGTCCTGCTCGGCCTTGTCCTTCTTGGCCTTGCGGCTGCGCTTCTTGGCCGGTGCCTGCTCGGTCTCGGCCTCTTCGCCGTGCTCATCGCTTGCATCGGCGTCCTCGGTGGCCTCGCCCTGCTCGTCCTCGGCGGCCTTCTCCTTGCGGCTGCGACGCTTGCGCTTGGGCGCCTCGTCGTCGTAGGTGCTCCAAACGCCGTGGTCCTCGTTCTGCGGCTCGGGCTCCGGCTCAGGCTCGGGTTCCGGCTCGGGCTCAACGTGGGTGCGGACCCAGGCGCGGGCGATGCGCTCGGCGCACAACTCGTCCACGGGGCCGCGAGCGTCGGTGGCGTCCATGGACTCGTAGATGGCCGCGAGGGCCGCGTCCAGCACGTCGTCGATGGCGCCGCACGAAAGCGCGAGCTCGTTCAGCGCCTCGCAGGTCTTGATGGGGTCGGTGGTGAGCTGCTCCACCACTTGGGAAGGAATGACAGCGCCGGCTCCCTCAATGGCGGAGACGTAGCTGCTGACGAGGCGCGCGAACGCCTCGGAGGTCTCGTTCTTCATGGGCTTGCGCCCTCCTGGTTCTATCGGCTTGGTCAAAACCTGTTCGAGCATACCACGCTACCTGCAAAAACCTCAGAAGTCATCTTCGCTCCTCCTTTCGCATCGGCTGAGGGTTATGAGGTCGTTGGCGCAGGTTACGGGTGGGGACTCCATGGCGAGGCGGAGGCGCTGCTTGATGAGCTCGGTTCCCTCGGGCATCACCACCGAGCTGACGCGTTTGATGCGCCCGTCGGTGACGATGCGGCCGTGGTAGGGGAGAAGGACGAGCTCAACCAAGCAGGGCAGCGCGTCAAAGGTGTCTTCGGCCTGGCGCTCCAAGAAGTTCGCAAGGATGAGCCTTGGCTGCGTCCTGACGTCTGTTGTGAGCAGGGCCATGAGGCGCCCTTCGGCATCGGTGACGACGAAGCGGCCCACAAGGGCGTAGCTCCAGAGGCCGGCGGTTTGCAAATCTGCCTCGCTGAGCTGTGCCGCGTTGCTCTCGACGAAGCGCCGAATAAGCCAGCGTCTATCCCAGAGCGCATCCAAGACGTCCGAGGCAGCGTCCTGCCCGGCGAGGGCGTCCCCTGCCGGCGACGCCTCAATTCCCAGAAGTTCCCGAGCAAAGCCAACCAGCGCCCCCATAAGCCGCCTGAACTCCGCTGCCTCGCTGTGGCGCCGCACGACCGGCGCCGCTTCGCCTACATCTATGCTGGTTTGCGGCGCGGCGCTGGTGCCGCATCGCGAATCCGGGTCTGCGCTCCCCGCAGACCGTTCATGGCGTTCGTCGCGTCCTCTCGTTCCTTCGTCCCGTGTGTCCATCTCCACCTCCGTATGTCTAGTGGAGAAGACCCTACAAAATCGAGCGTCTGACAAAACCTGTTGTCGAACTAACCGGCATCTAACACGGCAGCTAGTCGGCCTGTCTCTCGGGGGAGAAGTGGCAAAAACGTTCGCGCCCTATCGGCAGACGGTGCCCAGGCACCTTTCAGCGGGAGCCGTTCTTTGCACTCGAGCCCAAATTGGACAAAACGCCTCAAGATTTGTCAGACGCCAGAAGCCTCGCCAGTCAGCTCCATCGCACGAAAAAACCCGCCCTCGCCAAGCGAGAGCGGGCAATAATCATGTGCTCTATTTGGGCGCGTTTGGCGCTGGCACGTTTGGTGCGGGCGTGAACGTTTGCGCGTACGCGGCCGCGGGCTATCGCGCTCCTACCCCAGCAGCATGCGGTCGTTGGCGAACTCGCTGCCGGCGGCCTTCTCGAACTTCTCCAGCAGGTCGGCCACGGTGAGCGCCTTCTTCTCCTCGCCCCGCACGTCAAAGACCACCTCGCCCTTGTGCATCATGATG
>CAVHKV010000210.1:0-3248 GCA_963636635.1 uncultured Bacteroidales bacterium | reverse complement strand
GGACCTCGAGGCCATCGCCCCGCTCGTGCGCCGCTACGTCCCGGAGTTCTGCGTGGTGGGCCAGCTCATGGACCAGCCCTTCCCCTACGAGGTGGTTGCCTCGGCGACCTCGGGCATCATGCAGCACAGCGCCACCAACTGGCAGGTGGTCGGCAACCGCTTTGAGCGCCGCGAGAAGATCGACGCGGGCGCCGAGCGCTTTGGCCAGGTGTTCCGCGAGGCCATCTCGGGCAAGGATGCCGAGTTCTGCCGCCGCCTGACCTGCGGTTTATTTGACGCTCTGGAAGCCGGCGGCAAGACCATGGGCGAGCTCTCCGACGGTGCGCCCGCCTCCTACCTGCGCGTGGCGCTTGCCTACGCCAGCATCGACGCCGACATCCGCGGCGCGGTGGAGGAGGTCGTGGGCTCCCTTGTGGGCGAGGCCGTCACCAAAGGCATAACCGACGCCGGCACCTCGGCCGCCGGGGTCGTCACCGGGCTCTTCGGCAAGAAGTAGGGTCAACGGCCGCTCGCCGCCATAAAGCCAGTTCCAGCAGTTTTAAACGATTGATGGTATAGGGGTTCTTAGCTGCTGATTCTCCCTGCAACGGATGGCAAATGCCAAGTCACCATTGCACGAGGGAGAGCTCTTGATGCGAGAGAACCCTAATTTATCAGGAGCAATGGGGCCCCAGGAGTTTAGCGGCCATGCTTTTCTTCTCCGTTGCCAAAATCGCCGCAACCCAATAAACCGCAGTTCAAGCGCCACGCCTCCGCACGGCACCGCGTCCACGCGAGCCGCGGGACGTTCACTCGCCCCGCCCACGCAAGCCCCACGCACCCCGTGCGCCACTCCACGCGTCACTTGCCCGTGCCCGGTGCGCAACATCCGGGAAACTCGCGCGGCATACGATGCCGGAACTGCCCCGCCGCGAAAGGACCCCACCACGATGCTCGGCGCGCTCCCGGACCCAAAGACCCTGCTCATCCTCTGCCCGCTCGTCTTCCTCGGCAGCTTTGTGGACGCCATCGCCGGCGGAGGCGGCCTCATCACCCTGCCCGCCTACCTGCTGTGCGGCCTGCCGGCCCATCTGGCCATCGGCACCAACAAGCTCTCGTCCTCGGTGGGCACGGTCTTCTCCACCACGCGCTTCATACGCAGCGGCTACGTTGACTGGAAGCTCGCCGCCGCGACCGTCCCGTGCGCCCTTTTGGCCTCGGCCGCAGGCGCGCGCCTCTCCATGATGCTGGACGAGGCCCTGTTCCGCTGGATCCTCATGGCCCTGCTGCCCGTGGTCGCCGTCCTCACCCTGCGCAAGAAGTCGCTGCGCCAGGACACCGAGCCGATGCCGCGGGGCAAACGCCTTGCCATCGCGTGCCTGGTCTCGGCACTGGCCGGCCTCTACGACGGCTTTTATGGCCCGGGCGCCGGAACCTTCTACATCCTGGGCTACTCGGCCCTAGCCAAGCTCGGCGTGCGCGACTGCGCCGGCCAAACCAAGTGCGCCAACCTCGCGAGCAACCTGGCCGGTTTTGTCTCCTTTGCGCTTGCCGGCCACTCCTGGTACCTGCTGGGCCTCATGGCCTCGGTCTTTTCCATCGCGGGCCACTACCTGGGCGCCGGCATGGTGGTGCGCGACGGCAGCAAGATCGTCCGCCCCATCATCATCTGCGTGCTGGCGGTTCTCTTCGTAAAGGTGGGCGCGCAGGCACTCGGCCTAGCGTAGCGGCGGCGTTACGGGGTACCCTATGGGAGCCGCAAAACCACGAACACGCGCACGCGCGCTGGAGGACCCATGCCCAAGAAGTCCGAGCCCCTCTTCATCAACGGCCGCTACCACTTCACCCTCAGCTCCTTTGACCCGGTGAAGATCACGCTGCGCGTCCCCTACCTCACGGATATGGAGCTCAGCATGGGCCTGCGCAGCGTGCTCGAGGAGGCCGGCTATGACTGCGACCAGCCCGAGCCGCCCTCGGACGCATGGATCGCCAGCCACATGGAGGGCTTCAAGACCTACGACGAGGTGGTCGACGCCGTGGAGCGCCGCCAGAAGGAGATCAACCAGTCCTTTGCCGAGGAGTCCAAGCAGACCCTCTGCGCCGACGCCCTGGCCGAGCGCCTTGAGCAGGACATTCCCGTGGGCCTGGTGCAGCGCGCCTACGACAGCCTGCTGCAGGGCTACGAGGAGCAGGTGGCCCCCACCGGCCTCGCGCTTTCCCAGGCGCTGGCCGGCATGGGCATTGGCGAGGACGACTTCCGCACCATGCTGAGCAACCAGGCCCTCACGCTTGCCAAGCAGGAGGCCGCGCTCGACGCCTTTGCCGAGGAATACGCCATCTACGCCGACGAGACCGAGCTGCCGGGCATCCTCGGCATCACGCCGGCCCAGGCCAACGAGTTCATCAAGGACGCGCGCAAGCACAACGACCTCGACGAGCTCCTGCGCCACGCCGTTCGCTGCAAGGCCCTCAAGATTGTGGAGAGCGAGGCCGAGGTTACCTACGACCACGAGACCCCCGAGGAGGCCAACGACCGCATGGACGCGATGATGGCCATGCGCGAGGGCTGGACCTTCCCCGATGAGGGCGACTGCTGCGGTTGCTGCGGCGGCCACGGTGAGGGCGAGTGCTGCGGCGGCGAGTGCTGCGGCGGCGACTGCTCCTGCGATGGCGATGACGAGTGCGGATGCGGCGGCGGTTGCAGCTGCGGCGGGGACGGCGCCTGCGATTGCGGCCACGACGCCCACGAGGGCGCAGGCGAAGACGGCCCGGCCGGCGCAAACAGCAAGTACCCCCATCTCAAGCTCGTCTAGCTGGCGGCACGCTCCCTAGCCGCCCCCGCATAGATGCGGGCGCGCAGGCGCAGCGCCCGCCAGAGCCAACAGCCAACGAGAGGGGGGCGCCTTCACACAGAAGACGTCCCTCTCTATTTGAAAAGCCCCGCAGGCTTTGGCCTACGGGGCTTCGTTCGCGCTATGTGAGGGCGAGGTTACTCGGCGGCAGCCTCGGTCTCGGCGGCCTCGACGGGAGCCTCAGCGGCCTCCTCGGCAGGAGCCTCGGCAGCGGCCTTGGCAGCCTCAGCGGCAGCCTTCTTCTCGTACTCGGCGGCACGCTTGGCCTTCTCGGCGGCCTTGGCCTCAGCGGCGGCCTTGCGAGCGGCCTCGGCCTCGGCGGCCTTGGCGGCCTTGGCGGCCTTGGCGGCCTGGGCCTTCTCGAGCTGGGCGGCAGCGGCGCCACCGAACTTGTCGGCGAAGCGCTGGACGCGTCCG
>CAVHKV010000209.1:0-3285 GCA_963636635.1 uncultured Bacteroidales bacterium | reverse complement strand
CTCCGGCGTGGAGGAGCTGGAGCGCGTGGTGCTCGGCAACGTAGAATGGGTGAGAGAGTTCGTAGGGGAGGGCGAGGTCAAGTGATCAGCGACGAGGACAAGCAGCGCGTCCGCGAGGCAACCGACATCGTGGCCCTCGTCTCCGAGACGGTCGTCCTGCGCCCGCGCGGCAATGACTTCTGGGGCTGCTGCCCCTTCCACCAGGAGAAGAGCCCGTCCTTCCACGTGACGCCCGCCACCGGCCTGTGGCACTGCTTCGGCTGCCATGCGGGCGGCGACGTCTTTGACTACGTTCAGAAGCGCGAGGGGCTGGACTTCCTCGACTCCGTTCGCTACCTGGCGGAACGCGCCCACATCGACATCGAGGAGGGTCCGGCCAACCGTGCGCGCGGCCCCAAGCGCACCCGCGTCATCGATGCGCTCGAGGCGGCTCAGGAGGCCTATGCCACCCGCCTCATGCGCGGCAAGAGCGAGGGTGCCGCGGCGGCACGCGCCTACTTCAAGGGCCGCGGCTTCAACTCCGACATCTGCCGTCGCTGGCACCTGGGCTACGCCGAGGCAAGCCCCTCGGCCTCGGTGGTGCGTCAGCTCCAGCAGGCGGGCTTCTCCCGCGCCGAGCTCGAGGCGGCAGACCTCGGCGTCTCCCGTGGAGGCGGCCTGCGGGACCGCTTCTTTGACCGCGTGATGTTTCCCATTCACGACGAGCAGGGCCGCTGCATCGCCTTTGGCGGCCGCGTGATGGGCGACGGCAAGCCCAAGTACCTCAACACGCGCGAGACCAACGTCTTCCACAAGTCCAAGCACATGTTCGCCTTCGACTACGCCAAGGAGAGCATCGCGGCTCGCGGCTACGCCATCGTCACCGAGGGCTATATGGACGTCATCTCCATGCACGAGGCGGGCTTCACCAACACGGTGGCGGCGCTTGGAACCGCGCTTTCGCTCGAGCACGTGCGCACGCTCTCGCGCTTTGCCAAGACCATCGTCTGCATGTTCGACGGCGACGCGGCAGGCCAGCACGCCGCCGAGGCCGCCGTTCGCTACGTGGAGAGCACCAAGGCCGCGCTTTCCTGCGTGGTGCTACCGGGCGGCGCGGATCCGGACGAGTTTTTGAAGGCCAACGGCGCCGCGGCCATGGAGGAACAGCTCAAGGGAGCGCGTCCCCTCATCGAGTTCGTGATTGAGAAGAAGCTCGAGCAGCTCGACCTCAGCAGTCCTGGCCTTCGCCTGGAGGCGCTGGACGAGCTTGCCAAGATCCTGGCGCCGCTCAAGGACTCCTACCTGCTCGACAGCTACGCCCAGCAGGTGGCCGGGCGCCTCGGCCTCGACCTTGAAGCCACCAAGGCTAAGATCCGCTCCACCCCGGTTGAGGCGCCCACGGACCAGAGCGGCTCCACGGCCGGCTGGCAGCCGGAGTACGTGCCGGCAGACGCCGGTCAGCCGGACTACGGCCAGGCCGGCTACGGCCCGGACGACTACGCGCCTGCGGACTACGCGCCCTACGAGGACGAGCCCGCGGGAGACTGGACGAGCGAGCCCGCGCCGCATGGCGAGGCCTCCTACGAGGCACTTTCTGCCGAGGATCGCGCGCAGATGCGCGCCGAGCGCACCCTTCTCTCCATGATGGCCGCCCACCCCGAGCTCTTCGGCGTCTACGCCGAGCGCATCTCCGCCTTTGAGTGGGCAGACGCTCGCCACCAGGCCATCGCCTGGGCCATCCTCGCCCTGCCCGCCGGCGCCACGCCGGCAGACGCGGTGGGCGCGGCCACGGCGGCCTGCCCGGACGCGCCGCGCATCCTCTCCTCGAGCGCCTTCGCCTCCACGAGCTCCTGGGACCTCGCGAAGAACGCCGAGTTCGTGGTGGGCGAGGCCGAGATCCGCTCGCTGGACAAGCGCATCAACCGCCTCACGGCGAGCCTGGGCGCAGGTGCGAGCGCGGAGAGCTCACGCGAGGCGCTCCGACAGCTCGAGGAGCTGCGGGGACGCCGCGCCGAGCTCAAGGCGGCCCAGCCGATCGAGTAGGCGGGCAGCTCTCGAGGGCTGGCTGAAGCTGGCAAATCGCTTGGCGCGGCGCGCTGCTGCTTTGCGCACTCTAAGCTCGCGGCGTGCCGTTGTCCGCTCGGCATGGTGCTCGGGCGTGAAGTAGCAAACGCGCCATCGGCTGCCCCGCGTGCTACTCGGGCGCGATGGCGCGCACGCAGTTCGGATGATTCGATTTCGATGCGGCCCCCCCCCACGCGCCAACGGGGCCCGAATTCGTCTCCCCGAGCTGCCAAATTTTGTGTGTAGAACGGCCGATGCGGGGTAATATACACAACATGTGTGCATCGACCGAAAATGTCGAGAGGAAGCCTGTGGCAACTAGTAAGAAGGCTAAGAACGAACCCAAGCTCAACAGCGAGCTCGAGAGCGCGCTCGGTCAGCTCGTCGAGTCCTCCAAGGGAATCGGCAGCGTCACCGAGGACGACATCCAGCTCGCCCTGCGTGACGTCGACGCTGACGACGACGAGCTTGAGGACCTCTACGGCGCGCTTCGTTCCCGCGGCGTGGAGATTGTGTCGGCCGACGAGGACGCCGACGCATCCGATGACATCGATGATTCCGACGAGGATGACGACGAGGACGGCACCAAGGACGAGTTCGGCGACCTCGACGACGATGACATGCCCGTCGAGAAGATCCCGGCCATCCCGGCCGCGCCCAAGCGCTCCAAGAAGGGCTCGAGCCTGAAGAACCGCCGTCGCCAGGACGCCGCCACCGTCATGCTCACCGGCGACCCGGTCCGCATGTACCTCAAGGAGATCGGCAAGGTCGACCTGCTCACCGCCGCCGAGGAGGTCCACCTCGCCATGAAGATCGAGGCGGGCACCGAGGCCGCCGAGAAGCTCGAGGCCTACGAGGCCGGCGAGCTTGAGCTCTCCCGCGTGGAGCTGCGCCGCCTCAACCGCGTGGAGCAGGTGGGCCTCGAGGCCAAGCAGGCCCTCATCAGCGCCAACCTGCGCCTGGTGGTCTCCATCGCCAAGCGCTACGTCGGTCGCGGCATGCTGTTCCTGGACCTCATCCAGGAGGGCAACCTCGGCCTCATCCGCGCCGTGGAGAAGTTCGACTACACCAAGGGCTTCAAGTTCTCCACCTACGCCACCTGGTGGATCCGCCAGGCCATCACCCGCGCCATCGCCGACCAGGCCCGCACCATCCGCATCCCGGTCCACATGGTCGAGACCATCAACAAGCTCGTGCGCGTGCAGCGTCAGCTTCTTCAAGACCTTGGTCGCGACCCGACCC
>CAVHKV010000208.1:0-3331 GCA_963636635.1 uncultured Bacteroidales bacterium | reverse complement strand
GCATGCCCGGCCTCAGCCGCGTTCCGGGCCCGCTCGTGAGGAGCTACAACCTCGACTGGTCCGGCGACTACCGCTTCACCCGCGCCGATCCCCTGCCGGGCCTGCAGCACGGCTTTACCTACGGCTACCTGCGCTACGCCGAAAAGGCGCTGCTCTTTGGCTCGCTCGATGACAACAACGGCTTCACCACCATCCGCGAGAACGCCTACAAGAACCTCGTCACCTTTGAGAAGGAACCGCCGGCACACGCGCTGCCCGCAGGCGAGAAATGCGAGCTCATGGGCCTGTATGTGGGCGAGGGCGAACTTGGCAACGAGCTCGATGCCTGGCTTGCGCGCGCCGGCGTGGAGGCACTGCCCGCCAACAAGCTCGTCGGCTACACGAGCTGGTACCGCCACTATGACAAAATTTCCGAAGAATGCCTGCTCAGCGACCTCGCAGGTCTTACAAGCACACTTGGCGAACTTGAGCATGACGGCGCCGACCTGCTGTTCCAGGTGGACGACGGCTACGCCAAGGTGGGCGACTGGACGCGGCCCAGCCCGGAGAAGTTCCCCCGTGGCATGGCGCCGGTTGCCGCGGCCGCGCACGAGCGGGGCTACCTTGCCGGCATTTGGCTTGCCCCCTTCATCTGCGAGCGCGAGAGCGAGCTGGCCGCCGAGCACCCCGAGTGGATCATGCGAGAGGCACCGGGCTCCAACTTCAACTGGAGCGGGGCGGACATCCTCGACACGCAGAACGCCGAGGTGCGAGCCTACGTGGCCAAATGCCTGCGCACCGTCACCTACGAGTGGGGCTACGACCTGCTCAAGCTCGACTTCCTCTTTGCCGCCTGCATGGTGCCCCACGCCGGGCTCAACCGCGGGCAGCTCATGGCCGATGCCATCGCGCTCATCCGCGAGTCCGCGAAGCCGGGCACGCGCCTTCTGCTCTGCGGCGTGCCGCTCGCGAGTGCCTTTGGCGCCTGCGAGTACTGCCGCGTCGGCTGCGACGTGGGGCTGGACTGGGACGACAAGCCGCACATGCGCCTTATGCACCGCGAGCGCGTGAGCACCAAGAACAGCCTCGCCAACGCGCGCGGGCGGGCGCACCTCAACGGCCGCGTCTTTGGCTGCGACCCCGATGTCTTCTTCCTGCGCGACGACGTGGCACTCACCGACGCCCAGCGCGCCGAGATGCTCGCGACCGATGCCACCTGCGGCAAGGTGCTCCTAACCTCGGATGATATGGGTGCCTGGACGCCCGAGCAGCACGAGCGCTACCGCCAGCTCGTGCGCGAGTTCTTGGAGAACTAGGGCAGCGGCGACGGGGCTGGCGAGCCGCGTTGACCCCGCGCCGCGCCGAAGAGGGCGGACGAAAGACAGACGCGTCGGGCCGTCTTTGGGCTGCCAGCACGAGCGAGCCGTGCCGCACCAGTTCGTGCGGGCTCAGCGCAAGCGCCAGCTGAGGCGAGGACGCACGACGATTACGCCGGCCGGCTCGCCGCAACGAATTGCGAGGAGCAGCTCGTCCGTTGCCTCGGAGATTCTGCGGCGGGCCCGACCCATGCGCGGCTTGACCCACACACGGGGCAAGCTCGCCGCACCAGGAACCGCCATGCCGCCGCACCATAAAAGCCCAGCTTCTGAGCACTGCTTCTCAAGACCGGACACAGCATCCCAAGCTTCGTCCGCATCGCAAGAGTAGCAGCAGACGACAACGTAAACCTGGGCGCCCGGCTCGAGACGGGACAACGTGCTCGCGAGGCTATCCCCAGGCACGCCCACCGGGCCTTCACCAGAAGTGGGCTCGATGTCCCGCGCGGACTCGACCGCAAGCTCCTCCGCGTGGCCGTTCTCAGAAGCAGCAACAGGTGCTTGCCCCATGTCGCCCGCACAATCGCCCGCAGCCCCGTCCTCGCTCGCCACAACCTCATCCTCGGCATAAAAGCCCAGCACGTAGGTGTCGGCAGGCTCCTCCGCACCAAACTCAACCGGCTCGGCCACGCCGGAGAGGCGCTCGTAGACGGCGCCGGCCTCCGCAAGGTCGTCCAGGAGCAGCCGCACCACACCACGCCCGCGGCCGCTCGCCAGGTTCACAAGCCCAACGCGGGCCGGGCGATGCGTTTGGTGGGCGTCTGCGAGCATACAAAGTCCTTACATCCATCTGCGGATACGGGCCGCCCGGCTCTCCCCTAACCTGGCACCCATCCCTATAATTTGAAAGGTTGGCAGAAAGGAGGGCGAGTTGCCGAACAACATCCTGAGCAGCATCAAACGATGGCTCAATCTGGGCTTTGATGATACCCAGTGGCAGGTCTACAGCAAGAGCCCGCAGCACCTGAGCAGCCTTGCCGAGCGCAACATCGCCGCCGTCTGCCCCGACTCGGCGTTCAGCATCTTCATCGCCATCATCATCTTTGCCGCCCACGGCGCCTTCTTTGGTCCCAGCGTCACCGACGCCTTCCCGCTTGCCGTCGCCGTGGTCTCGTTTGGCCTCATCGCCCTCTTCGATACGAGCTCCGTTGCCAAGGGCGACGAGCTGCGCACCTCCTACATGCTCACGGGCGCCTTCTCCATAACCTGGTACGCCCTGGCCATCTGGTTTGACGTCTTTATCCAGCCAAGCGAGATGAGCGTCATCACTGCGCTCGTCTTCCTCACCATGCCCGTGGCCTTTGACGCCAGGCCCAAGGACATCGTCGTCTCCACGGTCGTGGCCTACCTCTGCTTTGCCGTGGCCGACCTGGCCTTCGCAACCCACGGGACCTTCACGCCCGACTTCGCAAACGTGCTGGTTGCCGGCATCGTCGGCGTTCGCCTGAGCCAAAAGCGCACGAGCGGCGACGCCGCGAGCCTGCTCTACCTCGACATGTACAAGACCGCCACCAAGGCCACGTTGCTCGTGGGCCAGCTCGACCTGCGGAAGAACACCTTCGAGGCCATGCAGCTGCCCAGCTACGTGGAGGAGGCGGTGGCGCAGTGCCGCACGGCCACCGACGCGCTCGAGCTCGTGGGCCTCAAGTACCTCAGCCCCAACTTCTACGAGCAGTACCGCGACCTCTTTGACCTCGAGACCCTGCCCGACAGGCTCGGCGAGGACGGCCGCGCCAACTTTGTGTACCAGAACTTCCGGGGGCTGTGGCGCCAGCTCATCATCACGGAGCAGTCGCGCATAGACGGCGAGGTGAACGCCGTGGTCGTGGTGGTGCACGACATCGACTTCGTGAAGCGCCAGGAGCTTGCCTACCAGGAGAAGCTGCGCGAGAAGGCCCTTGAGGCCGAGCGCGCCAACGCGGCCAAGACCACCTTCCTGCGCCGCATGAGCCACGACGTCCGCACGCCCCTGAACG
>CAVHKV010000207.1:0-3341 GCA_963636635.1 uncultured Bacteroidales bacterium | reverse complement strand
GCCCCAATCTTTGACGTTTAGTTCACGCACGAAGCAAGCCCCGAGTCATAGGGACAGCAGGATCTTTCAACTCAAAGCCCAATAGGGCCTTGGACCATGTCGCAGCAAACATTCCGCAGCAGCAAAGCGCATGAAACCCGCTAGCGCAGGTGAGCGAGGACGTTTGCAAGACATGGTCTAAGGCCCGGCGGGACGGGCTGAACTTTCAACAGCCGATACAGAAGGAGTTGGAGCCATCAGCCTCGGACTCGAAAGGGTCCTAAACCATGTCGCAGCAAACATTCCGCAGCAGCCAAGCGCACGAGGCCCTCAAGCGCAGGTGAGCGAGGACGTTTGCAAGACATGGTCTAGGACCCGACGGGACGGAAAAGCACAAGAACGGAAGCCTTATTCCCCGCAAGACGAATGGACGATCTCGATGGCCTTCTCGACGCCGTTGATGACGTTCTCGTAGCCGGTGCAACGGCAGAGGTGGCCGGAGAGGTTCTTGCGGATCTCGTCGCGCGTGAAGGTCTTGCCCGAGTTGATCATCTCCATGGCGCTCATGATGATGCCGGGGATGCAGAAGCCGCACTGCACGGCAAACTCGTCAATAAATGCCTGTTGGACGGGGTTGATCGTGCCGTCCGGGGCCTGCAGGCCCTCAACGGTGAGGATGTCCTTGCCCTGGGCCCACTCGGTGAGGTAGAGGCAGGTGTCGGTGGCCACGCCGTCGATGAGGACGGTGCAGGCGCCGCACTCGCCCACCTCGCAGCCGCGCTTCACGCTCGTGAGGCCAAGCCGGTTGCGCAGGGTGTCGAGCAGGCTCTCGCGCGGGTCATAGCCAACCTGCACGCGCTTGCCGTTGACGGTGCACGTAAGAATCCTCATATCCATTAGATATCAGCCCCTCCCCTGCGCGCCGCATAGGTAAGGGAGCGCTTGGACATCTCCTTGATGAGCTGGATGCGGAAGTCCTTGCTCGCGCGCCAGGAATCGCGCGGGTTGGCGCAGGCGCAGGCCAGTTCGCCGATGCGCTCCACGGCCTCGGCGACGTCGGTGCCGCGCACGGCGTCCTCGGCCGCAAGCGCCCTCATGGGCGTGGGGCCAGCAACGCCAAAGGCGAGGCGAATGTCGTCGATGGTGCGCTTGTCATCGCCAAGCTTCACCAAGCAGCAGCAGCCCATGGTCGTGATCTCGAGCGCACGGCGCTTGCCGTACTTGAAGTAGTAGCCGGTAAAGCCCTCGTAGTGGCTCTTCGGGATGCGAATCTTCACGAGCACCTCGTCGCGCTCGCGGTGGCAGCGGCCCGGTCCCGCGTACCACTCCTCGATGGGCAGGGTACGGGTGCCGCGCACGCTCTGCAGGTCGAGCAAGGCGCCGTAGGCAAAGAGCGTGGAGGCCGAGTCTGCCGAGGTGGCGGCGGTGCAGACGTTGCCGCCGATGGTGCCCGAGACGCGCAGCTGCGGGCCGCCGGGCGTGTCGCAGGCCTCGCCCAGCGTGGGCACCGTGGCCTGGATGACGGGCGAGGTCGTGACGTGGTGGAACCAGGTGATGGGGCCGATCTCCACCGTGCCGTCGTCTGTGAGCGTCACGCCGTCGAGCTCGTCGTGAAGCCCGTGGATGGAGACGAGGTGCGCAGGTGCCCCCTTGCCCTCGCGCAGCTTGACGAGCACGTCGGTGCCGCCGGCGATGACCTCGGCGGCGGGGTCTGCCGCCAGGGCCTCGCAGGCGTCGGCCACGCTCGTGGCCTCGTGGAGGTATTCGATGTCGTACATCTAGATCAGCCCCGCTTCCTTGAAGCCCTCGAACAGACGCTGCGGCGTCATGGGCTCGACGTAGAACTTGACGCCCGTGGCGTTGAGGATGGCGTCTCGGATGGCGCCGGCAGGAGAGATGGCCGGCGTCTCGCCCACGGCCTTGTTGCCGTAGGGGCCGGTGGGGTCGGGCTTCTCCACAAAGTCGGCCTTGAGGTCGGGCAGGTCCATGGTGGTGGGAATCTTGTAGTCGAGCAGCGTGGGGTTGAGCACGCGGGCCGTCTTGGGGTCGATCTGCAGCTCCTCGAACAGGCCGTAGCCAATGCCCTGCGCCATGCCGCCGTGGATCTGCTGCTCCACAAGCTTGGGGTTGATGAGGCGGCCGGAGTCCTGCACGTTGATGATCTTGTTCACCGTGACCTGGCCGAGCGGCATGTCCACCGTGACGTCTGCGAAGGTGCAGCCGCCGGCGATGGCGTTGGTGTGCACGTTGATGGACTCGTGGGCGCTGAGCTGGTTGGCGGCGTCCAGGTTGTAGTAGGCCTCAAGGGCAAGTGCCGGCAGGTCCCAGACCTTGTTGCCCTCGCCGTCCCAGATGGCGTGGTCGTGCAGCTCGAGCTCTCCGGGGGCGTCCGGCGAGAGGTAGCGCGCATAGTCCAGGATCTTCTGGTGCAGCACCTCGCCGGCCTTCTTCACGGCCGTGCCCGAGACGTAGGTCTGGCGCGAGGCGTAGGCGCCCGAGTCATACGGGGTGACGTCGGTGTCTTGGAAGCTCACGATGTGGACGTCCTCGGTGTCGACGCCGATGGCCTCGGCGGCCATCTGCGAGAAGACCGTGTCGGCGCCTTGTCCTATCTCGGTGGCGCCCATCTGCAGCTGCACGGTGCCGTCCTGGTTGAGCGTCACCTGGGCGGTTGCGGTCTCCAGCGCGAAGGGGGCGACGGCGGTCTTGTACACGAAGAAGGCCACGCCCACGCCGTGACGGATGGGGCCGGTCTCGTTGGCGTACTCGGCGCGCTTCTTGTCCCACTCGATGTACTCCTTGCCCTTCTCCACGCACTCGGGAATGGCGCAGGTGTGGGCCGCGACGACGCCGCCGGGCGTGAACTCGTCCACGAAGGCGTCGGTGTAGACGTTCTTGAGGCGGAACTCCACGCCGTCCCAGCCGTTGTCGTAGGCGATGTCGCCCATGAGGCACTCGGCCGCCCAGTTGCCCTCGGGCACGCCGTAGGCGCGCATGGCGCCGGTGTGCGGGCCGTTGGTGTGGACGGTGAAGGCCTCGCTGCGGGTGGCCACCTCGTTGGTGTGGTAGAGCCAGCGGAAGGAGTTGACCGAGTTCAGCACGAGGGCGTGGCCGTGGTGGACGTAGCCGCCCGTGTTGGAGTAGGCCACGATGGAGCGGGCGTGCAGCTTCATGTCGTCGCCGTAGGAGCAGCGCACGTCAAAGCTCTTGGGCTGGCGGCCCGAGGTGTCCCAGAACAGCTCCTCGCGCGAGAGCTCGAGCTTGACGCAGCGGCCGCCCAGCTGCTTGCAGACCCAGGCGTTGAGCGGCTCGTAGTGGACGTCCTGCTTGGTGCCGAAGCCGCCGCCGATGTAGGGCTTGAT
>CAVHKV010000206.1:0-3364 GCA_963636635.1 uncultured Bacteroidales bacterium | reverse complement strand
TGCCGCTCGTGACCGACGAGACCATGCAGCTGGGCTACCTCACCAACGACCGCGCCCGCCTCTCGTCCATGGCCAAGCGCTACCTCGAGGAGCTCCGCAACCTCGTGGCGGAAAACGGCTACGAGGTGCTGGGGTAGAGCGATTCCGCGCCGCATGCCCCGATCTAAAGCCGCATGCTGGAGTGGGCACTTTACTAGCGAATGGGCCTTTGGCCATGAGACGGCTGGGGCGGAACATTATCGTTGAGCGACGAGGATACTGTGCTCAACGGCATACGCCCCGCTCGAGTATGGATTCTGCTTGGCGCTCGCGAACAAAGGCCAACCGGCGTCATGTTCAACCAAATCTGGTCGCGGGTAACGATGTCGCGCCCACAATCAAAGTTACTACGAGCTTCTCGCGCACGTTCGTTGAGTTTTTAGGCGATCCGAGGCCTTTCGCGCCTCTTTTCGGGGCTTGTGAAGTGATTTGCGGCGCGAATGGAATGGCGTTTGAATCCTCGAGTTGCCAGTTGGTGTCGCGGGCGCGCTCAAATTGGGCCACGTAAGGTAAGACGAGATAAGGCGAACCGTTGTGCCAGTGTTTGGGTTGTCAAATACGGGAGTAGCTCGGGTGGGTTGCAACGTTTCGTGTCTCGATTGCTCGCCGTGGAAACTTGTGCTGCTACATACGCACCTAACAAGAGGGGCCGCTCGCTTTGCGAATGGCCCCGTGCCGTCTTTTGGGCTGACGCGTTTTGTGCGGTATCGGCGCGCCCTTATGTTGGTTTAAGTCTGCCGCCTTGCGTGGCGTTGTGTCCGTGCGCCTGTGTCGTCCTGCGCTCGGGCAACGGCGCTAAACGCCCAATTCCTCGCAACCTTCCAGCGAAAAAAAGAGCCGCCGCAGCAACAGTGCTGCGGCGGCTCCCTGCTTTTGGCGCTCGTTGCCTTGCACCCGCGCCGTCCTGCGTTTGGGCGAGAACGCCGCCCTGCGCTATCCCTTACCTGCTACTTCTTCTCGCTGGCGAGGAACTCTTCGAGGCGGGCGTTGAACTTCTCGGGATACTCGTAGGCCATGAGGTGGCCGCCCATGACGTAGGTGGGCGTCTCGGGGAACTGCGCGTGGCAGAAGGGTTCGGCCACGTCGGCCCAGTGCTCGGCGATGTACATGAGCGTGGGCACCGTCTTGGCCGCGGTCTGCGCCACCTCGAGGTAGTTGGAGAAGACGGCGTTGCAGAAGAGCTGGTGGGCAATCCAGTACGGCGTGCGGCGGCTGATGTCCATGAGGTACTCGTACTCGTCGGCGTCAAGCTCGCGCTGCATCATGACCTGCGTGAGGTACTCGTCCCAGAAGGCCTCGGCGCTCTCGGGGTGGGTGAGGACGCGCGTGGCCACCTCGGAGAGCTCGGCCGGGGTGCCCTCGGTCCACCAGGCGGGGTCCTCGGAGAGCGGCAGCGGGCTCATGTCGATGGTGACGGCGCCGGCCACCTTGTCGTAACCGGCCTGCTCCAGGTAGCTCCAGACCTCCAGGTTGCCGGTGGACCAGCCAACGAGGGTGACGTTCTGCAGCTCAAGGGCATCGACGAGCTTCTTGAGGTCGGCGCCGTGGGTGACGTAGTCGTTGCCGTGGACGGTCTTGGTGGAGAGGCCCTGGCCGCGCGGGTCGATGGCGACGACGCGGTAGCGGTCGCTGAAGTGCTCGATCTGGTGCTTGAAGATCTCTCCGGAGAAGGTGAGGCCGGGGATGAAGACGAGCGCGTCGCCCTCGCCCCTCTCCCAGTAGTGAATCTGGACGTCCGGGTCCACCGTAAGGAACTTGCTCTCAGTGCGGTCCTTTGCCATGACGGCTCCCTTGTTCGCGCGGCCGCAAGCCCCATGCCGCGGCCTTTGCCCCACTATACGCCTAATTCTGGAGAGAAACCTATATGCCTACTGTTTAGGTAGGCATTATCTTCTGGCCAGCGGTGGCATTGGCCATAAGAGGCCTGTCCGAGGAGGCAGCGGAGCGTGGGGCTATCGAAAGGGCGGCCAACGAAAGCGCCGGAGCGAATTGGGGCGCCTGAAATGCGGCTCATCGAGGTGAGGAAAGTAGTCCCCTGATTTACGTTTGCAAAGGCACGGGTAGATTGGTTGCCGATTTCCGGGCTACTTGCCCAGCTGTCACAAATCACCAAAAAGCTCGACGAACCACCATTTGGCATTCTAGGGGGGGTGCGTAGAGGGTCCTTTCCCCCCGGGCCCTACTCCTGCACCTTGAGGGCCAGGGCCATGGGGACCTTGCGGATGGAGCGCAGGTGGAGCAGGGCCACGAGGGCGTAGGTGGCCATGCCGATGACCACGCACTCCACCATGGCCGAGACGGGCACGTATATCTCGATGTTTCCGCTCATGTCCATGAGCATCGCCTTGTAGATGGCCGTGAGCACCCCGATGATGACGGGCTGCGACGCCACGAGCGAGACGACGACGCACCAGGTGATGGAGCGCACGTAGAGCAGGCTCACCTCGCCGTCGCGGTAGCCAAAGACCTTCATGTAGGAGATGGAGCGCGCGCTGTGGTCGATGACGGCCTTGGTGAGCAGGTACACGAAGACGAAGAAGATGGAGACGGATATGCCAAGCAGCAGGTACATCATGTCGCCCATCGAGTCGGTCATCTGCTCGCCGATCTTGTCCATGTCGCTGGGCGTGAGCTCGCTTGAGAGCCAGCGCGAGTCGAGGTTGAGCGCCTCGTTGCTGGCGTAGGCGTTGAAGTAGCCCTCCGCGTTGCCAAACAGCGCGTTGAAGGTGTCGAGGTCGAGGTAGACGTTGAGGTCTGACTTGGAGCCGTAGGCCTGGCTCGCCACGAGGCGGTAGGTGTCGTCGTGGTACTTGTCCCAGAGCGTGAGGGTATCGCCGGTGCCGACGCCGAACTTGTCGGCAAATCCGGCGCCCACGATGACACGCCCGCCGCCCACGCTAAGGTCAGTCCAGTAGCGCGAACCGGGCCGGATGCCGTAGACGGTGATGGTCTCGTAGCCGGAATCCCCGCCGCGGTCATATTGCAGCTGGTAGACGGCGTAGCTCTCGGCCTGCTCGATGGCGGCCTGCGAGTTTTGTGCAAGGTTTACGGCATGGTCGTCGTCGCTGATGCGGGCCGCGGCGCGCACCAGCTTGTCCTTCTCGTCCTCAGAAAGCCCCAGGTCATCCACGCTGCTTGCCGAGGCGATGGTCTCGTAGGCCTCCCAGCTCTCGCGCTGCTCGTCCGTGCCGGTGAGCTCCACGGGCATCTTGAGCGTGTACTGGTGCTCGGCCACCATGGTGTTGCGAAGGTTCTCGCTGTAGTGGTTCATCGTGGGCAGGATGGCCAGGCCAAAGAGCAAAAGCATGATCGCGAAGGCTATTCC
>CAVHKV010000205.1:0-3366 GCA_963636635.1 uncultured Bacteroidales bacterium | reverse complement strand
GGAGACGGGCTACCCCAGCTCGGTCAACGTCCGCGCCTGGTCGCTGTAGGGAGGCGCGTTCGTAGCCGGGGTCTCTCGTTGTCGAGGCCATTCGGTAGCCAGAGCTGCATTGACGCCCAATCGGCGACCTTTGGCTGCGGCCCTCTGCTGGCAAAAGCCCTGCTCCGTCGGTTGCCGTTGGGCCTCGTTGTGCCGCTGCCCACAGCCCAAAACCGCGCTGCGCCATAACCGTTCGTCTCTAAAATCAGCCGCTCCATCGGCAAAATCCCTGCTTCGTCAGTTGCCGTTGAGCCCCGCTGCGCCGCTATCTACATCCCAAAGCCGCACTCCGACGCCGGCGAGAAACCCGCCGCGCGCGACCTCGCCCGCGCCCCCTTTCAGCGCGGGTTTTGGTTTCTGGGGCTTAACCGCCCGCCGCCCCCGCGTGCGAAAGGTGGGCCGTGTGGGGTAGACTGAAGCAAGGAATGCCGCCCCGCAAGTGTGAGGGCGCGCGCCAAACAGCTGATGGGAGGCCGTACATGGCTTCAGATACGAAAAAGATCCTGCTGGTTGAGGACGAGAAGGCCATCCGCGAGGCGGTCGCCGCCTACTTTGAGCGCGAGGGCTACTGGGTCCGCTCCGTGGGCGATGGCCAGACGGCCGTCGAGGAGTTCGAGAAGCACGGCTTTGACCTCGTGGTGCTCGACCTCATGCTCCCCAAGCTCTCCGGCGAGCGCGTCTGCCGCGCCATCCGCGACCAGTCCGATGTGCCCATCATCATGGTCACCGCCAAGGGCGAGGTCGAGGACAAGGTCATCGGCCTGGAGCTCGGTGCAGACGACTACCTGGTCAAGCCCTTCTCGCCGCGCGAGCTCGTGGCCCGCGTCCGCGCCCTGCTGCGCCGCGCCCGCTCCGAGTCCGAGCCCACGCTCGAGGTGCTCGACTACGGCGACCTCGTCATCAACATCTCGGCCCACAAGGTCACCGTCCGCGGCAAGGAGGTCGACCTCACGGCTTCCGAGTTCAAGCTGCTGGTGACGCTGGCCCGCTACCCCGGCCAGGTCTACAGCCGCATGGAGCTCGTGGAGAAGGTCCTCGGCTATGACTTCGAGGGCTACGAGCGCACCATCGACTCCCACGTCAAGAACCTTCGCGCCAAGCTCGGCGACGACCCGCGCAACCCCACCTGGCTCTACACCGTGCACGGCGTGGGTTACCGCTTCGACGCCCCCGAGCCTGCCGGCAAGGACGAGAAGTAACAGGAACCGTTCGTGGCAAAGTTCGTCATAGGCAAGCGCATCCGCCAAGACCAGCGAGCGGAGTCTGACGTCCCCGAGGAGCTTAGGACGTCGGACTCCGCTCGTGCCTCATGGAAGACGCTCTCAAACCGCAAGTCAAAGCACATGTCGTATCGCGGCCGCATGACGCTCATGTTCGCCGGCATCGCCGCGATGACGGCCATCATCCTCATCGGCGTGCTCGGCGTGAACTGGGAGGCCCAGTTCATGCGCTACACGCGCTCCAACATGGAGCGCTACGCCTCGGTCATCGCCGACGGCCTGGCCGAGAACTACAGCGCCACCGACGGCTGGTCGGCCGAAGAGGTGAGCCGCACCATCCAGGCATCCTCGGTTTCCTCCGAGGTCGGCGTGCAGGTGCTCGACGCCAACGGCGAGATCATCTATGACGACACCTGGGCGAACTCCGAGCACGAGACGCAGCCCACCACGGCCGCGACGCCCTCGGCTACCGGCTCGGGCGTGACCTCGCCCTCCTCGCGCGTGTCGCTCGCGCCTACGGACTCCGACTCGCTGGTGGCAAACGACATCGTCGCCGCCAACGGCGCGGTGGTGGGCCAGGTGCGCCTGTGGGCCTTTGGCTCGGACGCCCTGCTCACCAAGGGCGACGCCGCCTTCCGCACGAACTCCTACAGCGCCGTGGTCTCGGCCGCGGCGGTGGCCGTGGTCATCGCCTGCGTCATGGGCGTGCTCGTCTCGCGCAAGCTCGCCAAGCCCATCAAGTCCATCACCTCCACGGCCTCCCAGATTCGCTCGGGAGACCTCACGGCCCGCACCGGCATCGTCGGCGATGACGAGATTGGTCAGCTGGGCGAGACCTTCGACGACATGGCCACCACGCTGGAGCGCGACCTCAAGCTCGAGCACCGCCTCACGAGCGACGTGGCCCACGAGCTGCGCACCCCGCTCATGGCGATGCTCGCCACGGTGGAGGCCATGCAGGACGGTGTGCTGCCCGCAGACGACGAGCACCTCGAGACCGTCGCCGGCGAGGTCCGCCGCCTCTCGCGCCTGGTCTCGGCCATGCTGACCCTCAGCCGCATCGAGAACGGCTCCACGCCCTTCAAGCCCGAGCGCACCGAGATAATCGGCCTTGTTCGCTCGGTGGTGGAGTCCCAGGAGCAGCTCTTCAACGACCGCAACCTGCGTCTGCGCTTTGACGTGCAGGTGCCGCGCGGCGAGCTGTTCTGCGAGTGCGACCGCGACATGATGCGTCAGGCCCTCATCAACCTGATGTCCAACGCCCTGCGCTACACGCCCGAGGGCGGCTGGGTTGTGGTCTCGGTTGCCCAGGAGGGCAGGGACGTGCTCATCAGCGTGGAGGACACGGGCATCGGCATCGCCAAGGAGGACCTCGCGCGCGTGTTCAGCCGCTTCTGGCGCTCCGACGCCAGCCGCGAGCGCGAGAGCGGCGGCCTGGGCGTGGGCCTGGCCGTCACCAAGGAGATCATCGACTGCCACCACGGCTTCATCGGCGTGGACTCCGAGCTGGGCAAGGGCACGAGGTTCACCCTCCACATCCCGCGCGACCAGCGCTCCCAGCTCCAGGCCATCCTCCCCGAGTCGAAGTAGGCGCTGCCCGGCGGCCGCGGCCGTGTGGCCGGGTGGGGCTAGCGGGTTCTTGGGCTTGCGGTGCGCCGTGGCTGTGTTGTAGCCGCGCCGTTGCCGTTGGCACACCAGCCCAGCGCCCGCCTGCTCCCACTCGCCAATTGTGGCCGAGCGGCCGAGCGGGCAAGCGGGTCGGTAGGCTCGAGCCGTGCCGCGGCCGTGCGCGTTGCCACCGTCGCACCGGCCCAACGCTTGCCCGCCGAAGCATGTGCAGCGTGGGGCGTCCGCATCCCAAACTCTGTGAGTTGCCCTGCTCCTGCCGCCCCGTGCTCGCGCTTTTTACTACAATGGAGCGGTTGTAAATGCAAGCTCACTCTAACGAGGGGAAGCGGTTACAGATGGCAGCAATGGACATGCGCCCGGACTCGCAGGGCAAGGTTCGCGACATCTACGATTGCGGCGATTCGCTGCTCATGGTGGCGAGCGACCGCATCAGCGCCTACGACTTCATCCTGCCCGACGAGATTCCCTACAAGGGCGA
>CAVHKV010000204.1:0-3405 GCA_963636635.1 uncultured Bacteroidales bacterium | reverse complement strand
GCGGCCTCGTAGATCTCGGTGGCGGGGTGCTCGCCGCCGATGAGCTCCACCACGACGTCAACGGAGGCGTCGGCCACGACGTCGTGCCAATCGGTGGTAAAGGCCTCCTCGGCGATGCCGCAGGCGCTGGCCGCGGCGGGGTCGAGCGCGCAGGCGCGGGCGATGTTGAGGTCGATGCCGTAGTTGGCCACGTAGTCGTCGTGGTGGGCGAGGATGGTGCGGGCGACGCCGCCGCCCACGGTGCCGAGGCCGATGATGCCGACGTTCACGGTGCGCATGGAGGCTCCTTTGCTGTTGCCGGGCGCGCCCGGCCGATTCACGTTCAGTCCTGCGATTGTAGCCGAGTGCCGGCCGCGCTAGGTTGCGCGGCTATTTCGGCGAGGAAGGCCTCGCCGTAGGCCTCGGCCTTCTTGGCGCCCACGCCGCTCACCGCGAGGAACTCCTCGCCGTTTGCGGGCAGCTTTACGCACATGTCCTCGAGCGTGGCGTTGCTGAACACCATATAGGGAGGGATGTCCTGCTCGTGGGCAATGCTCAGGCGTAGCGCGCGCAGGCGCTCGAACAGCTCCTCCTGCTCGGGCGTGAGGTTGCCCGAGGCGGCGCGCTTGCGGCTGCTGCCGCTCTCGTGCTTGGCCGCGTGCGGCTTGGCCTTGGGCACGCGCATGCAGAAGGGCTCCTCGCTGTGGAGGAAGCTCGACGCACCCGCCCCGAGCGAGACGGTGGGGTACTCGCCCTGCGAGCGGGCCAGGACGCCGCGGTAGACGAGCTCGTCGATGACAGCGCGGATGCGCGGGACGGGCACCTCTGCCATGAGACCGTAGGTGGAGAGCGTGTCCCAGCCGCGCTCGGCCAGCTTTTGGGCGCGTGAACCGCGCAGGATGTCGACGATGGTGCTGGTGCCCACGGATTCTGCGCGCCAGCCCTGCTGCCGGGCGCGCTGGCGCACGCGGGCCACGCAGCTCACGACCTTGAGCGCCGCCTCGCGCTCGTCCTTCTCCTCGTACTCCGCGAGGCAGTTGCCGCAGTTTCCGCAGCTCGCCGGGGCCTGCTCGCCAAAGTAGCGCAGGATGAAGCTGCGCAGGCAGTCGCTCGTGGTGGCGTAGAAGACCATCTGGCGCAGCCGCTCGGCGTCGGCCTCGCGCTTGGCCGCGAGCTGCTCTTCGCTCAGTTCGGCGTCCGCGCCGCGCGAGAGCAAAAACTCGGCCGTGTGCACGTCTGCCGGCGTGTAGAGCAAGAGGCACTCGGCGCGGGTGCCGTCTCGCCCGGCGCGGCCCGCCTCCTGGTAGTAGTTCTCCAGCGAGAGGGGCAAGTTGTAATGGACTACGTAGCTCACGTTGCTCTTGTCGATGCCCATGCCAAAGGCGTTGGTGGCCACCATCACGCCCTTGCGGTCGAAGATGAAGTCGTCCTGGTTGCGGCTGCGCTCCTCGCCCGTGAGGCCGGCGTGGTAGCGCGTGGCGGCAATGCCCTCCTCGCACAGCATCTCGCAGACCGCCTCGGTGGCCTTGCGGCTCATGCAGTAGATGATGCCCGAGCGCTCGGCGCGCTGCCTCACAAAGGCGAGCAGCGCCTTGTCCTTGGCCTTCTTGCTCTGGGGGCGCTCCACGGCAAAGCTGAGGTTGGGCCTGTCAAAGCTCGCCACCACGCGCAACGGCGCCACGAGGCCCAGCGACTCCTCGATGTCCTCGCGCACCTGGCGGGTGGCCGTGGCGGTGAGCGCCATCACGCAGGGGCGCGCCGGCAGGGCGTCCAGGAACTCGCGGATGCGCTGGTAGCTCGGGCGAAAGTCGTTGCCCCACTGGCTGATGCAGTGGGCCTCGTCCACGGCGAGGAGGCTCACGCCGCAGCGCGTGGCCATGTCGAGAAACGCCTCGTCATCCAGCCGCTCGGGCGCCACGTAGAGCAGCGTGAGGCGCCCGGCCGCGGCGTCTTCCAAGACGCGGGCCCGCTCGCCGGCGGCAAGGGAGCTGTTGAGGCAGGCGGCGGCCACGCCCACCTGCCGCAGGGCGCATACCTGGTCTTCCATGAGCGAGATGAGCGGGGAGACCACGATGCCGAGGCCGCCCTGAACGATGGCGGGCACCTGGTAGCAGATGGACTTGCCGGCCGAGGTGGGCATGACGGCCAGGACGTCCTGCCCGGCAAGCGCCGCCTCCACAATATGCTCTTGGTGCGGACGGAACTCCGCATAGCCAAAGGTCTTTCGTAGGACCTCGAGTGCCTCCACAGCCGTCTCCCTTGCCTGGGCTCCATTGGTTAAGACATTGTACGAGCCGTTGCGGACAATAGCTTGCGGGCCGTCTGCGCTGCTATGCTGGTACGGCAAAACAAGCAACGGAAGGAACACGTGTGATAAAGGCAGCCTTCTTTGACGTCGACGGCACGCTCCTCAGCCACAAGACCAACAACCTCATCCCCCAGAGCACCAAGGACGCGCTGGCGCAGCTGCGCAAGAAGGGCGTGAAGGTCGTCCTTTGCACCGGCAGGACCGTCTCCCAGCTGCCCTGGTGCATCGCCGACGGCTTCCCCGGCTTTGAGGGCGGCTTTGACGCCTACGTCACCCTCACCGGCTCGCTTTGCTACGACAAGGACGGCGTCTATGCCGACACGCCCATCGAGCACGGCATCGCCGAGCGCTTCGTGGAGTACGTCAACGAGGGGAAGTTCGACGCCCTGCTGCTCAGCCGCGAGGGATGCTTCTCCAACCGCAAGTCCGCGCCCATCCGCGAGCTCGAGGACCTCGTGGCCTCCGAGTACCCGGTCGCGGACTTCAACGAGCTGCTGAACAAGCCCGTCTACCAGTTCTGCGCCTTTGTGCCGCCCGAGCGCGAGCACATCGTGAGCGAGCTCATGAGCGACTGCATCATCACGCGCTGGTGCGACCTGTTCTGCGACGTGGTGCCCGCCACCAGCAGCAAGCCCAAGGGCGTGCAAGCTACGCTCGACCACATGGGCCTCAAGCGCGAGGAGACCATCGCCTTTGGTGACGGCGGCAACGACGCCACCATGCTGGCGTATTGCGAGATTGGCGTGGCCATGGGCAACGGCACCGACGAGGCCAAGGCCGCGGCCGACTACGTCACCACCAACGTCGAGGACGAGGGCATCCCCAACGCCCTGCGCCACTTTGGACTGATCGATTAGCGCGAACGGCTGGGTGCGGTGGCGAGGGCGCGCAGGCGCTTGAGTGCGGGTGTCCCTTCTGGTCACGGAGGGCAAGCTCGCGTCTCAAAATGCGTGAAGGCGGGGCGCGGGCTGCGCCGCATCTCAAAGGACACGGACGAGCGCCGCGGGCCGCGCCGCATGAACGAACATCAACAACGGGCGCCACGGCGCCGGTGAGGAGAGGTTAGATGAGCGAGATCGAGCAGATTGCCGAGCAGGCCGAGAACGACTTTGAGCTGG
>CAVHKV010000203.1:0-3468 GCA_963636635.1 uncultured Bacteroidales bacterium | reverse complement strand
GCCACCGCTGGGGCCGCGGCCTGTTTAACTTCTAGCGGCCGGCGCGAGCGCGCCGTGCGAGGCGAGTGCGGCTACAGGTGCTCGCGGAGCTCGGCGACGATGCGGGCCTTGGGTGCGGTGCCCACCATGGTGTGGACGGGCTGGCCGCCCTTGAACAGGATGAGCGTGGGGATGGACATGACCTGGAAGCGCATGGCCAGGTCCTGCTCGTCCTCCACGTTGCACTTGTAGACCGCGAGCTCGTTGTGCATCTCGTTGGAAATATCCTCCACGATGGGGGAGAGGGCGCGGCAGGGGCCGCACCAGCTGGCCCAGAAGTCCACGAGGACGGGCCTGGCGGAGGTGGAGATGACATCGTCGAACGTCTCTTGCGTGATTGCCTTCGTTGCCATGGTGACCTCCTGAATTTGCATACGACGGGCCAAGGCCCGCGGGCGTTTTGATGTTTGGCTTATACCCAGCGTCCCCGGCTGGCGAACGCCGCGCCTGCGAAAAGGTAGAATCGCCCTTGTGAGTTTTTGGACGACAAGGGCGTCCCTGCGGCCGCGCATGGCTGGCAGGGACGTTTCCGTGGGCGCATGGAGCGGGCAATGGATATGACCGAGGAGCTTCTCGAGAAGACAAAGGCCGAGCTAGAAGACCTGGCAAAGGCCGGCGTCGTCATGGCGGGCAACGCCTTCTCGCCCGTGCTGCTCGTGAAGGGCGAGCCCGAGGACGAGGACGACTCGGTTGAGGGCGCCCCGGCCCTGCTGGGCGGCCCTGACGGCAAGGCCCTGCGCGCGGCGCTTGCGGCCTTGGGCTATGCGCCCGAGGAATGGGTGGGCCTGTCCACCCGCGATGCCGACGGCTACCCGCTCGTGCCCGGCACCCTGCGGCTCGCCATCGCCACGCTCGACCCCTCCACGCTCATCTTGTTGGACGATGCGGCCGCGGCAGCCGTTCGTGAGGCCTTTGCCGACGAGCTTGTGGAGATTGAGGACCTGGCCGCCGCAACGCTTACGCCGGGCTGCGTCGCGCAGGTCCTTGGCATGCGCGTGCTTGCCCTCGGCGGCTTTGAGCAGAGCCTTTCTGACAAGGCGGCCAAGCAGGTCATGTGGCGTCGCCTCAAGCAGGTCCCGCCCCTGGGCGAACCCTACTAACCCCAGCATTTCGCGTGCGAAGGCGTGGTTTTGGAGTACGCTTAAGCCTGCTGTGTAGCGGCCTGGCCTAGCCATGCCCCGTACCTCAAGGAGGACGCATGTCGGAAATCCCCGCACCCATCGACGCAACCACCACCCCCGCCTGGGCGGCGCTCAAGGAGCACTACGCCGAGGTCTCGAGCAACTTCACGCTCAAGGAGGCCTTCGCCACCGACGCCGAGCGCGTCTCCAAGCTGAGCTTTGACGTCAACGACCTGCACTTCGACTTCTCCAAGAACCTCGTCACCGACGAGACCGTCAAGCTTCTGTGCCAGCTCGCCCGCGAGGTGAAGCTCGAGGAGCGCCGCGACGCCATGTACGCCGGCAAGCACATCAACACCACCGAGGACCGCGCCGTCCTCCACACCGCGCTTCGTCGCCCGGCCTCCGAGAAGGGCCAGCTCGTCGTTGACGGCCAGGACTGCGTGGCCGACGTCCACGAGGTTCTCGACCGCATGTACGCCTTTGCCGAGAAGGTCCGCTCCGGCGAGTGGAAGGGCGTCACCGGCAAGAAGATCGAGCACGTCATGAGCGTGGGCATCGGCGGCTCCGACCTCGGCCCCGTCATGGCCTACGAGGCCCTCAAGCCCTACGCCGACGCCGGCATCGACTGCACCTTCGTCTCCAACATCGACCCGAACGACATGGCCGAGAAGACCCGTGGCCTGGACCCGGAGACCACGCTCGTGGTGGTCGTCTCCAAGACCTTCACCACGCTCGAGACCATCACCAACGCCCGCGAGGCCAAGACCTGGCTGCTCGAGTCCCTCAAGGCCTCCGGCGCCATCGACGGCTCCGACGAGAAGGCCGCCGAGGCCATCGCCAAGCACTTCGTGGCCGTCTCCACCAACCTCGAGCTCGTGGCCGACTTTGGCATCGACCCCGAGAACGCCTTTGGCTTCTGGAGCTGGGTCGGCGGCCGCTACTCCGTCGACGCCGCCGTGGGCCTCTCGCTCATCCTGGCCTTTGGCCCCGAGCGCTTCGCCGAGTTCCTCGCCGGCTTCAACGCCATCGACACCTACTTCCAGCAGACCCCGCTCGAGAGCAACGCCGTTGCCCTCATGGGCCTCATCAACGTCTGGTACGTGGACTTCTTTGGCTTCGAGAGCCACGCGGTGCTGCCCTACAACCAGTACCTGCACCGCTTCCCGGCCTACCTGCAGCAGCTCACCATGGAGAGCAACGGCAAGTCCACGCGTTGGGACGGCACGCCCGTGACCTGCCCCACCGGCGAGATCTTCTGGGGCGAGGCCGGCACCAACGGCCAGCACGCCTTCTACCAGCTCATCCACCAGGGCACCCGCAAGATCCCGGCCGACTTCATCGCCTTCGTGAACACGCCCAACCCCACCGAGGACGGCGGCCAGGACGTCCACGAGCTGTTCCTGGGCAACTACCTCGCCCAGACCAAGGCCCTCGCCTTTGGCAAGACGGCCGACGAGGTCCGCGCCGAGGGCACGGCCGAGTGGATGGTCCCGGCCCGCGTCTTTGAGGGCAACCGTCCCACCACCTCCATCTTCGGCGAGGCGCTCACGCCGTTCGCGCTGGGCGAGCTCATCGCCATCTACGAGCACCTCACCTTTGTTGAGGGCACGGTCTGGGGCCTGGACTCCTACGACCAGTGGGGCGTTGAGCTGGGCAAGCAGCTTGCCAAGCAGATCACCCCGGCCTTCCACGACGACGAGGCCCTGGCCGCGCAGGACGCCAGCACCCAGGCCCTCATCGCCTACTACCGCGCTCACCGCAAGTAGGGCGGTGCTCGCTGTTGGCGAGCCGCGCCTGCCGCGGAAAAGCTTGCGCTTGCTGCGCAGGACCGGTGCTTGCCGACAGCGAGCCGCGCTTGCCGCGGAAAGGCTTGCGCTTGCTGTGCGGGGCCTGTGCTTGCCGATGGCGAGCTAGGTGACAAAAGCTAACATGAGGGGCCACGTCGCAGTGACGTGGCCCCTTTCTTTTGAGCTGCTTAAGCGAGGATATCCCAGCTGCCGGGCCCGGGCCGGGTCCCATCGCCTGCTCAGACAGTCCTGCTCGCACGAAGGCCACATCAAGGGGCCTTCGGCTCGTGCGGAACTCGCATTCGACGGGATCCAGCCCGACCCCTTCGGCTTAGAAGACGGCTTCGCTGCTGACTCGCTCGACTTTTAGGCGATTTGCTGTAAGGAGGGCAAGTAGTCCGTAAATATCGTAGTTCGTTTACCTGCGCTTTTTCTAAACATTAATCGAGGGACTACTTCCCCGCGGGACCGCGGACGATTTCTTGGACAGTCTAGCTCACACGGCGTAGCCCAGCCGC
>CAVHKV010000202.1:0-3546 GCA_963636635.1 uncultured Bacteroidales bacterium | reverse complement strand
GCCATGAGGCGCTGGGTGGTGTCCTCGGAAAGCGCGTGCTCCATGAGGCAGGCCTCCTCGTTGGCGACCTCCTCGGCAACGCCCAGCTCAACGGTGAGAAACGTGCGCAGCATGCGGTGGCGGCGCCAGACCTGGGCGGCGTACTCGCGGCCGGTCTCCGTGAGCTCCACGCGGCCGTAGCGTGTCTGGTCCACGAAGCCGCCGTCCTTGAGGGCCGTCAGCGCCTTGTTGACGCTGGCCTTGGAGACGTCGAGGCGCTCGGAGACGTCAACCGAGCGAACGGAGCCGTCGCCGGGGTGCTCGAGCAAGATGCAGTAGATGGCCTCGAGGTAGTCCTCGCCGGCGCTCGTAAGGGCGTGACCCTCGTTCTTCACCTTCATGCAGTGACCTCCATAGCAGGTTCTCGTCGCCCGCTCGGCAGACGATAGAAAGTTAGCCTTATCTTACCCAAGCCATCAGCTCGAAGCCGCCACGAGCGCGCACACGACGGCGAGCGCCACGGCCAGGACTACGGCCACCACGATGATGAGCCGGCGGCGGGCACGGCGCTCGACCATGCGCTCGTGGTAGGAAGAGCCCGAGCTCGTGCGGTCATAGTCAAAGAACCCCGTGGTGCCCGGGTCCCATTCCTGGTGCGCGGCCATGCGCTAGTCCTCGCCCTCAATGTCGACGTCGGGCACGGTGTCGCGCCAGACCTTCGCGCCGAGCGAGCAGAGCTTGCTGACGAAGCGCTCGTAGCCGCGCTCGATGTGGTGGATGTTGGAGACGACCGTCTCGCCCTCGGCGATGAGGCCGGCGAGCACGAGGGCGGCGCCGCCGCGAAGGTCCGGGGACTCAACCTGGGCGCCAGAAAGGTCAGTCACGCCGTGAACGATGGCGTGGTGGCCCTCGATGCGGATGTCTGCGCCCATGCGGGCGACCTCACCGGCAAACATGAAGCGGTTCTCGAAGATGTTCTCGGTCACCACGCACTGGCCCTCCGAAACAGCGAGCATCGCCATGGTCTGGGGCTGCATGTCGGTGGGAAAGCCCGGGAAGGGAAGGGTCTGGATGTCCACGGCCTTGAGGCGCCCGGACGAGGAGACGGTGACGCCGTCCTCCTCGCGCTCGATGGAGACGCCCATGTCCTCGTACTTCTTGAGGACGAGGCCGAGGTGCTCGGGCTTGAAGCCGGTGACGTGGACCGGGCCGCCCGCCATGGCGCCGGCAGCGATGAAGGTGCCGGCCTCGATGCGGTCCCCCACCACGGCGTGGGTGACGGGGGAAAGCTCGTCCACGCCCTCGACCTCTATCACGGGGGTGCCGGCACCGCGCACCTTGGCACCCATCTCGTTGAGCATGTTGGCGAGGTCGACGATCTCGGGCTCGCGGGCCGCGTTGTCGATGATGGTGGTGCCCTTGGCGTGCACCGAGGCCATCATGAGGTTCTCGGTGGCGCCCACGCTGGCGAACTCGAGCGTGACGCTGGCGCCTATAACGCCGTTGGGGGCCGAGGCGTGGATGTCGCCGTGGGCCGTCTCAAAGTGGACGCCCAGGGCCTCGAGTCCGAGGATGTGCATGTCGATCTTGCGGGCGCCGAGGTTGCAGCCGCCCGGCATAGCGATGATGGCCTTGCCAAAGCGCGCGAGCAAGGGTCCCAGCACGGCGGTGGAGGCGCGCATCTTCACCACGAGGTCATAGGGGGCCTCCCACTTGGAGACGTTGGTGGTGTCTATGACGAGGGTGTGCTCGTCCACCACCTCGATGGTGGCGCCGAGGCGCTTGAGCACCTTGCCCATGACGTGCACGTCTGAGATGTTGGGGACGTTGGTGAGCGTGTTCACGCCCGGCGCCATGATGGTGGCGGCCATGAGCTTGAGGGCGGAGTTCTTGGCTCCCTCGACGCGAACCTCGCCCGAGACGGGGTGGCCTCCCTCTACCTTGATGACGTCCATGGTCCTCCCCTTGTTGCTTGTTATGAGACGATGGGCGCCCGCACTCGGACGCCCATCGGGTTCCATCCAGCATTCAATTGTAGACGAAACGGCAGCTACCTCGCCAACTCGAGGCTACTCGGCCTTGGCTTGCACCCCATCTGCATGCGAGAGGAGCAAATCGCACCAGGCCATCTTGTTCTCGTAGTAGGCGCGCTGGTGGTCATCCTCGGGCAGCGCGTCGCGGGCGGCCTCGGCCTTCTCGCGGGTGCGCATGACCGTCTCGGGCTCGATGTCGTCGCAGCGACGGGCGTGGTCGGCGATGATGACCACGGTGTCGTTGTGGACCTCGGCATAGCCACCCGAGACGATGACGCCGTAGGAGGCGCCGCCGTCCTCGGCCGTGAGCTTGAGGCGCACGACGCCGTCGCCAAGGGCGCAGATCTCTGAGGAGTGGCCCGGGTAGATTCCCAGCTCGCCCGAGTAGGTGACGAGCGTCATCGAGGCCACCCTGCCCTCGAAGATCTGCTTGTCGGGCCTCACGAACTTGCAGGTTAGATACGCCATCCGAGCCTTCCCTACTCTGCCTTGTTCTCTTCGGCGGCCATCTTGTTGGCGCGCTCGCGCACGTCGTCGATGGTGCCGGCGTAGCGGAACGCCTGCTCGGGGATGTCGTCGCACTCGCCGTCGACGATGGCGGCGAAGGAGCGGACGGTGTCCTCGATGCGGCAGTAGCAGCCGGGGTTGCCGGTGAACTTCTCCGCGACGTGGAACGACTGGGAGAGGAACTGCTGCACCTTACGGGCGCGGTTCACCACCAGGCGCTGCTCCTCGGAGAGCTCGTCCATGCCAAGAATCGCGATGATGTCCTGGAGGTCGGTGTACTCCTGCAGCAGCTCCTGCACGGCGGTGGCCACGCGGTAGTGCTCGTCGCCGACGACGCTGGGATCCAGGGCGTCAGAGGAGCTGGCCAGCGGGTCAACGGCCGGGTAGATGCCCAGGGACGCGATGTTACGGGACAGGACCGTGGTGGCGTCGAGGTGGGTGAAGGTGGTGGCAGGGGCCGGGTCGGTGAGGTCGTCTGCGGGGACGTAGACGGCCTGGACCGAGGTGATGGAGCCCTCCTTGGTGGAGGTGATGCGCTCCTGCAGGTCGCCCATCTCGGTGGCCAGCGTGGGCTGGTAGCCAACGGCGGAGGGCATGCGGCCGAGAAGTGCGGAGACCTCGGAGCCGGCCTGGGAGAAGCGGAAGATGTTGTCGATGAAGAGCAGCACGTCCTGGCCCTGGTCGCGGAAGTACTCGGCCGTGGTGAGGCCGGCCAGGCCGACGCGCAGACGCGCTCCGGGCGGCTCGTTCATCTGGCCGTAGACCAAGCAGGTCTTGTCGATGACGCCGGACTCGCTCATCTCGAGGTAGAGGTCGGTGCCCTCACGGGTGCGCTCGCCGACGCCAGTGAACACCGAGGTGCCGCCGTGCTCCTGGGCGAGGTTGTTGATGAGCTCCTGGATCAGGACCGTCTTGCCGACGCCGGCGCCGCCGAACAGACCCGTCTTGCCGCCACGGACGTAGGGCTCGAGCAGGTCGATGGCCTTGATGCCGGTCTCGAAGATCTCGGTCTGGGTGGTGATGTCCT
>CAVHKV010000201.1:2208-3580 GCA_963636635.1 uncultured Bacteroidales bacterium | reverse complement strand
CCCGGGTCGCCGAGCCGCTCAACATGGGCGAGTTCGCCCGTGAGCTTTCCGCCTCGCAAGACCCCTACGCTCGCCTCAAACGTTTTGTAAGGGACACCAATAAACAGCAGGCAGACGCCCAAAACGGCAAGGCGGCGGAACCCGATGCTATCAGCGCCTACCTCGCGCGCGGCCTTGAAGAGGCGGGCCTTCTGAGTCCCGAGGCCAAGGCCCTGGGATTCAGGGTAGTCCTGCCGAGCCGCAGCCACACCATCTACCTCGGTACCGACGCCTCCAAGACGAACGCCCAGGAGATGGCCCGCGTCATCGCGCTGGAAGGCGCCCTCAACCGAGCCCTCTTTGCCTGGGAGGGCCTGGTGCTCAATCATGCCGAGGCTGCTGACGCTGAGGCTGCGGAAACGATGGAACTCGAAGCCTCTTCTGATGGCAGTGTGGCCTTCCATGACGCGGATGCTGTGGCTAGTGCCTCCCAATCAGCGGATGACGCAGCCAACGCTTTCCGAGCCATGGACGTCTCGGCGGGCGAAGACGCGGCCGGCGCCCGACAGGACGGTAATGGTTCCGCAGACAGCGCCAACCCGAATGAATCCCAAACAAGCGCCGGAGCCGCCTCCGCCCACGAGACGCTCGTTCGTCCCGGCTATCCCACGCTGGAGGAGTGCTACGCCTTCAACCAGGGGCTTTCATCCAGCATCTGCGCGCAGCTCGGGCGCTCGGCCATTCCGCGCGCGAGCATGCTCGACGTCGTGGGGGAGTGGGGTGCGCGCCAGACTTTCTCGGCCGGCCTCGAGAGCCTGCGCCTACCGCTTCGCCTCACGGCCCACTACCGCATGAACCTCATGGGCGGCGACATCGCCATCGAGACGCCCTTCGTCCCCGCAAGCTGCCAGCCGCGCTCCGTCTACTCCACCGAGCTCGAGCGCGTCATCCCCGCCTCGCACCAGATGCGCGAACAGATGGCCTGCGACTACGCGCTGCGCTGCGTCGTCCTGCTGGCGGCCCACGCCTTCCGCAGCTCGCGGCGCCTCTGCCACGCCTACGTGGCCGTCATGGGCTCGGGCAAGTCGCGCTCCTGCCTCATCAGCGGCGACATCTCGCGCGAGGCCCTGCGCGAGTTTGACCTCTCCCGTCCCTTCGACGCACGTGAGCTCGCCCGCAAGCTCAACATCCGCTTCAACCTCGAGGACGACCGGCTCACCGGCGTGGAGCAGGGCTTTACGCTGGAGAACGAACGCTTCTGCCCGGCGAGCCGCTACGAGGTCATCGACCTCTCCAAGCGCGTGCTGCCCCGCTTTGAGGCCGAGCTGCTGGGTGCCGAGCACGTGAGCGACCTGGCCATCAACGAGGACGCCCACCGCTGCGCCGTGGCCGA
>CAVHKV010000201.1:0-1750 GCA_963636635.1 uncultured Bacteroidales bacterium | reverse complement strand
GCGCCAACGAGGCCTACGGCTTTGCCCGCCGCGCGCAAGACCTCAACCCCTTCGACTCGAGCGGCCTGGTACGCGTGGTGAGGGCGCTGGAGGTCAACGGCGATCTTGAGCAGGCCGCGGCCCAGGTTCGCCAGGGCCTTGAGCTCGTCTATGACCCCGAGGCCGTGGGCGCGCTCTACTACCGCCTGGCCTTCCTCTCGTGGCGCCTCGGCAACGCCGAGCTGGCCGACGCCTGCTATCAAAAGACGCTCGCCACCGGCACCAGCTGGGCCGTTCCCGCTCAGATCGAGCTGTTCATGCTCAGGGCCAAGACCAACGACGAGGGCGTGGCGCCCGAGGACGTGGAGAACATCATCGCCGAGAACGGCGTGCCGCTTGCGCCCACCGAGCGCATCCTCGAGGTCCTCGTGGAGGCCGCCCAGGGAGCCACCGACGCCGAGGTCTTCCCCGTGGCCAAGAGCTTCGCCACCCTGCTCGGCGCCCTCAGCCACGACGACGTCATGTACGGAGTCGCCGCCTCAATCGAGCGCGAGCCCGACAGGTAGCCCTAGGCAAACCTGTGCATGAGGAGGCCGTTGCTGGGGAGCAGGGGCTTGCTCATGTCTTGGCCTTTGGGGACGAGCAGGCAGAGGGGATGGAGCACGGCCGAGCGCGCGTCGAGGTTGAGGCGCTTGTCGCGAGCCTCATTGGCCAAGGTTGTCGCCGCTGCCAGCGCGGTCTGTCCGCCCATGAGCTTGCCTTTCATGGAGCCGAGCATGGCGCAGATGGCCTCCACGGCGTCCGCGCGGCTCACGCGCCACACAACAACCTGCAGGTCAGACCCATTGCTAAGGTTGTAGAGCGGCGTGGCGCTCTGCGCGGCGGAGACGATGACGTCGAGCGCGTAGTTGGGCTCGTACTCCACCATCACGGATTCGGCATGCGCCCCTAGCTCGCGCAGATGGGCGAGGGTGGCGTAGGTTTCACCCGAGATTGAAGCAAGGTTGGCGGAGGGGTACGCTTCTTCGGTCTTTGTCGCTGCACTGCCCTTGTCCGACTGCGAGTTTGCGTCGCCTTCAAGTCTTGGTGGCACGGAGTCGCTTGCCATATCGGAGCCAGAAGCGCCCTCGGCTGCCCGCAGGCATGCGTGGCCTGCCACCTGTGACATCTCTGCAAGCTCGTCCACGTCGCCGCAGCAGACGATGCCGTGGCGCACGAGCTCTGCGTCCCTGCGGGCCACGAGGTAGACGGAGCGGCCGAGGTCCTGCGTGTAGGAGCCTTCCTCGATAAGGGCGTCGAGCTCGGCGGCGCTGGCCGGCACGTGCATCTTGTCCATGTGCTCGGGCAGTGGCCTTGCGCAGCTAAAGGCTTGGCAGATCATCGGTCCTCCAAATGCGTCGCGGCCGGCACTCCAATGTTGCCGGCCGCGTTTCAGTTGCTTACCTGTAGTCCATCTTATGCATCCGCGCTGTTTTCGTCTTCAGCTCAATTGCGGCTGCGGTGCGAGCATTCCTTGCCGTCCGCTCTTTCCTCTCGCCGCGGCTATGGGCTAAACCTGCACCGCAGGTCGTGCGCAATGCTGATGCAAAGCCAATAAACGCCAGCTCAGAAGCTTGGCACCGCTCCTACTTAATCACCCGCACGCGGTAGATGGCCGGGATGGCCTTGAGGGCGGCGATGGTGGAGTCCTCGAGGTGCTCGTCGGTGTCGAACATCGTGTAGGCGTTCTCGCCGGCGCTCTCGTTGACCATGCGCTGCACGTTGGCGTTGT
>CAVHKV010000200.1:0-3614 GCA_963636635.1 uncultured Bacteroidales bacterium | reverse complement strand
GCGCAGGTGCGCCCACATCGTGGACACCCTGGGCTTTTGCGGCCACTACATCCACGTGAACGGGGGCGGGCGCTCGGGCCGCGCGCCAATCATCTGCGCGCTGCGCAAGCGCGGCGGCGAGATGCCCCAGCGCGAGCTCATGAACATGTTCGACCTCAAGGCCGGCTCGCTCTCCGAAGTGCTGGCCAAGGTGGAGCGCGACGGGCTCATCGAGCGCACGCGCGACACGGCCGACCGCAGGCAGCTCATCGTGCGGCTCACCGCCGAGGGCGAGGCCCAGGCCGACCTCGAGCAGGCCCGCCGCGAGCGCTTCCGCGCAAACGCCCTGACCTGCCTCACCGCAGACGAGAAGGTCCAGTTCGAGGACATGCTCGCCCGCATCAAGGAACACTGGAAACAACTCGAGCCAGACAAGGAGGAATGCGCATGCAGCAAGAGCTAAATGGCGCCGCCGCAGAGAAGGTTGACTACGGCAAGATCATGAAACGCCTGATGCGCAGCATCCGCGAGTACAAGAAGGTCACCACCGCCACCCCGCTGCTCGTCCTCGGCGAGGTCGTCTGCGAGATGGCCATCCCCTTCCTCACGGCCGCACTCATCGACAACATCCAGGCCGGGGCCACGGTGCAAGAGCTGCTCGCCCCGGCCGGCATCCTCATCGCGTTGGCGCTCGTGTCGCTCGCCTTCGGCATCGCCGCGGGCGTCACCTGCTCCTACGCCAGCTGCGGCTTTGCCAAGAACCTGCGCCAGGATCTCTTCTATAACATCCAGCGCTTCAGCTTCGCCAACATCGACGACTTCACCTCGAGCTCGCTGGTGACGCGCCTCACCACCGACATCACCAACGTCCAGATGGCGTTCATGATGATCATCCGCATCGCCGTGCGCTCGCCTCTGTGCCTGGTCTTCGCCTTCATCATGGCAACGGTCATGGGCGGCCCGCTGGCGCTCGTCTACGCGGTCGTCCTGCCGCTTCTGGCCTGGGGCCTGTTCGGCATCATCAACAAGGTGCACCCCATCTTCACGAGCGTCTTCCACAAGTACGACGCCCTGAACGAGAGCGTCGAGGAGAACGTCACCGGCATGCGCGTGGTGAAGAGCTTCGTGCGCCAGGACTACGAGAAGAAGAAGTTCGCCAACGCCGCGCAGGACGTCTGCGTTGACTTCACCCGCGCCGAGAAGCTGCTGGCCTTCAACAACCCCATGATGATGCTCGCCATCGACATCACCTGGGTGGTCATCATCTACTTTGGCTCGCAGGTCATCATCACCGGCGGCGGCAACGGCTTCAACGTGGGCCAGCTCTCTGCCATCTTCACCTACGGCTTCCAGATCCTCATCAGCCTCATGCAGCTCTCCATGATCTTCGTCATGGTCACCATGTCCGACGAGTCCGCCCGCCGCATCGACGAGGTCCTCGTGGCCGAGCCCACCATCAGCTCGCCCGAGAACGCCGTGACCGAGGTGGCCGACGGCTCCATCGACTTCGACCACGTGAGCTTCAAGTACTCCGCCAAGGCCGAGCGCATGGCCCTCGAGGACATCGACCTGCACATCAAGAGCGGCCAGACCATCGGCGTCATCGGCGGCACGGGATCGGCCAAGTCCACCCTCGTGAACCTCATCGCCCGCCTCTACGACACCACCGAAGGCAGCGTGAAGGTCGGCGGCGTGGACGTGCGCAACTACGGCCTCGAGACCCTGCGCACCAACGTGGCCATGGTCTTGCAGAAGAACATCCTGTTCAGCGGCACCGTTGCCGAGAACCTGCGCTGGGGCAACGCCGAGGCCACCGACGAGGAGGTGCGCGAGGCGGCGCGTCTGGCTTGCGCCGACGAGTTCCTCGAGACCATGCCCGACGGCTACGACACCTGGTGCGAGCAGGGCGGCTCCAACTTCTCCGGCGGCCAGAAGCAGCGCCTCTGCATCGCCCGAGCCCTGCTGCGCCGCCCCAAGGTGCTGATCTTGGACGACTCCACGAGCGCCGTTGACACCAAGACCGACGCCAAGATCCGCGAGGGCCTGGCGAGCTACCTGCCCCAGACCACCAAGATCATCATCGCCCAGCGCACGGCATCGGTGGAGGACGCCGACAGCATCATCGTGATGGAAGGCGGCCACATCGCCGACATGGGCACCCACGCCGAGCTCATGGCCCGCTGCTCCATCTACCGCGAGACCTACACCTCGCAGAACAGCATGAACACCGACGAGGGCGCCGCAGCCGCGCCCGTCGCAACCGAGAAGGGAGGCGAGGGCCTTGAGTAACAACGCACCCAAGAAGGCCCAGATCAACCCCGCCACCGCGGCCAGGCTCATCAAGTCGCTCTTCTCCTTCTATCCGCGCCTGCTGCCGCTGGTCATCGTCTGCCTGCTGGTCTCGGCCATCACGAGCTGCTTCGGCGCGGTGTTCCTCCAGGCCGCCCTCTCCATCATCTCCGAGTTCCGCGCCACCGGCGACTGGGCCGCGGCGCAGCCCGAGGTGCTGAAGACGGTCGCCACGCTCGCACTCGTCTACCTCACCGGACTTGTGGCCTCCACCATCTGGAACCGCTCCATGGCCACCATCACGCAGGGCTCGCTCGAGCAGCTGCGCGAGAAGGTCTTCAACCGCATGCAGGACCTTCCCATCCGCTACTTCGACACGCACCAGCGTGGCGACATCATGAGCCACTACACCAACGACATCGACGCCCTGCGCCAGATGATCTCGCAGTCGATGCCCAACCTGTTCCAGACCGCCATCGTGCTCGTCACGGTGTTCATCATCATGCTGTACTACTCGGTGTGGATGTGCGTGGTCATCGTGGCCGGCGTGGCCTTCATGGCCTTCCTCACCAAGCTCGTCGGCGGCATGTCGGCCAAGTACTTCGTGGCCCAGCAGAAGGAGCTCGGCGCCGTCGAGGGCAACATCGAGGAGATCATGAACGGCCAGAAGGTCGTCAAGGCCTTCTGCCACGAGGAGTCCGCCAAGGAGGACTTCGACAAGATCAACGAGCACCTCTACGAAGTGGCCCAGCAGGCCAACATGTACGGCAACATCCTCGGCCCCATCCTGCAGAACCTCGGCAACCTCATCTACGTCATCGTGGCGCTCACCGGCGGCGTCCTGCTCGCCTCCGGCACGCCCAACCTCAGCCTCTCGGGCATGGGGCTCTCCATCGCCGTGGTGGTGCCGTTCCTCAACATGACCAAGCAGTTCTGCGGACAGATCGGCCAGATCTCCATGCAGATCAACTCCGTGGTCATGGGCCTCGCCGGCGCCGAGCGCATCTTTGCCCTCATCGACGAGGAGCCCGAGGAAGACGAGGGCTACGTCACCCTCGTGAACCTGGGCGTGGAGAGAGGCGAGCTTGTCGAGAGCGAGAAGCGCACCGGCCTGTGGGGCTGGAAGCACCCCCACCACGACGGCACCGTCACCTACACCCCGCTTCGCGGCGACGTCCGCATGGAGCACGTGGACTTTGGCTACACCGAGAAGAAGCAGGTGCTCCACAACGTGAGCGTCTACGCCAAGCCCGGCCAGAAGGTGGCCTTCGTGGGCGCCACCGGTGCCGGCAAGACCACCATCACCAACCTCATCAACCGCTTCTACGACATCGCCGACGGCAAGA
>CAVHKV010000199.1:0-3636 GCA_963636635.1 uncultured Bacteroidales bacterium | reverse complement strand
CCGCAGGTCGGATGGTTACTGAGCTGTGACGTTGTAGGGCCGGTGCGTGTGGGTGAGGCTGTGTTTGACGGACTGCCGCGGTATTTCGCGGGACACATGCCCGCCGCGGTCGCCTGGGCGGGGAACATGCCTGAGCGCAGACGCCATCTCGGTGACCATTACCTCGCGTTATTTGGCGCGCGAGAAGTAACGAACGAGCCCGCCACGGTTACCTGGGCGGGACGCGTGTTTGAGCGCATGGCACCGGCTCGGTAGCCTTTACCTCGCGTTATTTGGTCGCGCACGAATTCGCGAGCGAGCCTGCCGCCTAGGCCAGGGCCTCGAGGGTGTCGAGCTCGATGTGCTCGATGGAGTCCAGCGGGTGGCCAAAGATGAACTTGCCGGCCACGGCAAACGAGGTGATGTCGTCGGAGGTGGTGGCGAAGCGGTACTTGGGCTCGCCGCCGGCACCGAGGTCGGGGGCCTGGGGGTCCGCCAGCTCGCCGCGACGGCGCAGGGTCTCGGCCACCTCTCGGGCGGTTTCCTCTGCAGAGCTCACGGTGCGTATGCCCGGCCCCAGCGCCTCGCCAATCTCGTGGTCGAGCAAAGGGAAGTGCGTGCAGCCGAGCACCACCGTGTCGATGCCCTTCTCAAGCAGGGGCTGGGCGTTGGCACGGGCCAGCTCGCGCACCTCGGGCGTGTCAAAGACGGCTGGGTTTTCGATCCAGTCCTCATGCAGGTAGGCGCCGGTGGCAAGCTCGCGCTCAACAAAGTCCACGAAGCTGCCGGCCGGGCTCTGCGTCACGCGCACGCCGGCGTCGAGGTTGTGGATGGCGCGCTCGTAGGCGCCGGAGGTCACGGTTCCCTGGGTGGCCAGCACGCCCACCTTGCGCGAGCGCGTGGCCTGGATGGCGGCACGGGCACCGGGCTCGATGACGCCGATGACCGGCACGTCGAGCGTGCGCTGGATGACGTCGAGGCCGGCGGCCGTGGCGGTGTTGCAGGCGATGACCACGAGCTTGACGTCGTGGCGCTCGAGCCAGCGGCCCACCTGGCGCACGAAGAGGCGCACCTCGGCCTGGGGACGGGTGCCGTAGGGGCAGCGCTTGGTGTCGCCCACGTAGTAGATGGGCTCGGCGGGCAGCAGCGAGGCGATGCAGCGGGCCACGGTGAGGCCGCCGATGCCGGAGTCGAAGATGCCGATGGGCTTGCTGCTTGCGGGGGAGACGTTGGGCGCGGGGGATGCGGCTGCGGAAGGGTCAAACCCGTCGTTGGGCACGTCCATGGGCGCTCCTCCCTGGCATTTCGCGAACGATGCGGCCGCATTTGTGTCACACATGCGGCTTGCACATAAAAAGCCGGGGGCGCGTGGCCCCCGGCCTGCGGTTTTATGGTGGGCGATGAGGGATTCGAACCCCCGACCTTGTGCGTGTAAAGCACCTGCGCTAGCCACTGCGCCAATCGCCCGCAGGCCAAAAGAGTGTAGCACAGGGCGGCGGGTGGCCGTGGCTGGCCTTGGCCTTCGCCGTTTGCGAGCGGGGGTTGGCGGCTCGGTTGTGCGTGCGGGCGGGGCGCTGCGGCTGGCCTGCGTTTTCCGTTCCATGCGCCCGCCTCGCCCACGTCGTGCCGGGCCGCCTCGCCCAAGCCGGTTCCCCGCCCTCTCCGTCTGTGCCCGCACGCCTAAAGCCCGTAGCCCGAATTGGCTACACTAAAAGGGTTGAATCCGCGGGCGCGGTGCCCGCACGAACCAAGGGAGATACGAGAATGGCTGGTGCTCCCACCACCCTGCTTGCCCTGTGCGAGCTTCTCGAGAAGGCCGGCGTGCTGGCGAGCGCCCCTGCGGCCGACGGCGACGTCGCCGTGACCGGCGCCGCCTGCGACTCGCGCTTCGTGCGCGCGGGCAACGTCTTCTTCTGCAAGGGCCGTGCCTTCAAGAGCAGCTACCTCACCTCGGCCATCGAGGCCGGCGCCATCGCCTACGTCTGCGAGCCCGAGCGCGCCGACGAGCTGGCGATGGCCGCTCCGGGCTGCCCGACCATCGTCACGAGCGACATGCGCCGCGCCATGGCGCTCGTCTCGGCCGAGGCCTTCGCCAGGCCAGACCTAGCGCTGCCCATCGTGGGCATCACGGGCACCAAGGGCAAGACCACCTGCGCCTATATGATCCGCTCCATCCTCGAGCACGCCCTGGGCCAGGGCCGTTGCGGCATCATCGGCACGGTCTGGACCTACGACGGCGTGGAGGACGGCGCCTCGAGAAACACCACGCCCGAGGCGCCCGACCTCTGGCGCCACCTCGCCAACGCCCGCGACGCTGCGCTCGGCTCGCTCGTCATGGAGGTCTCGAGCCAGGCCCTCAAGTACGAGCGCAGCTACGGCGTGCAGCTTGAGCTGGGGTGCTTCTTGAACATCGGCCTGGACCACATCAGCGCCGTGGAGCATGCCGACTTCGCGGACTACTTTGGCTCCAAGCTGCGCATCTTCGAGCAGTGCCGCCACGCCGTGGTGAACCTCGACTCAGACCATGTGGACGAGATTCTGGCCGCGGCCAAGGCCGGTGCCGCCGAGGACGTCATCACCTTTGGCATCGAGCGGCCCGAGGCCTACGCCTGGGCCTCCGACCTCGCAACCTCCGAGCTTGGCATGAACTTCACCCTGCACCTTGGGGACGAGGCTCGCGAGGCGAGCCTGCCCTTCCCCGGCGACTTCAGCGTGAGCAACGCCCTGTGCGCCGCCGTCTGCGCCGCCCATCTCGGTCTTTCCATCGACCAGATCGTGGCCGGCCTGGCCGTCACGCGCGTGCCCGGCCGCATGGAGTTCTACCGCAGCGCCGACGGCAAGCTCACCGCCGTGGTGGACTACGCCCACAACCGCATGGCCTTCGACTCGCTGCTGGGCGCCGTGAGGAAGTCCTACGCGGACTCCGAGCTCATCGCCGTGTTCGGCGCGGTGGGCAGCAAGGCCGTCGAGCGCCGCCGCGACCTGCCCGAGGTGGCCGCGAGCTACGTGGACCGCATCGTGCTCACCACCGACGATCCTTGGAAGGAGGATCCGGCACAGATCTGCCGCGAGATGGCGGAGTCGCTGCCGCAGGGCTTCCCGTACGAGACGGTGCTCGACCGCGAGCAGGCCGCCGCGCGCGCCTTTGAGCTGGCCGAGGCCTGCGGCAGGCGCGCCGTGGTGCTGCTGCTCGCCAAGGGCTCGGACAACACCCAGCACGTGGCGAACGGCTACGAGACCGTAGAGACCGACTCGAGCCTGGCCGAGCGCTTCGTGGCCGCCTACGACGCCAGGCACGTGCGTCCCGTCTAGCGCGTCCGTCTCGCCTGGGGCCGTCTGCGGCTGGCGTGCTTGCTGCGCTTGCCGCGTCCGGCGATTCCAGGCCGTCTAGCTCGTGTTTATTCGCCTTTCGACGTTTTTGCCAAGCTTACCGGGTACCGCGAGCCTCTTGGCCTGCCAGCCAAAAGTACCGCCTAGCCAGCCCAAGCCCTGCCCCGCTCATCCAAGCCTCGTCCCGCCAGCCCGTACCGCTCGACCTCACCAACCCCAGCGATTGGAGCCAGCATGACGCACTCGCACCCCGTCTTTCCCGCCAAGCCCACCGGCGAGCTCGCCGAGCGCCTGCGCAAGGTCCGCTACGTCATCACCGACGCCGAC
>CAVHKV010000198.1:0-3636 GCA_963636635.1 uncultured Bacteroidales bacterium | reverse complement strand
TACGTACTGCACAAACGTAGCCTTCCGGCGCCTTCGGAACCCAGCGTACGGATACGCATGGCGCAAACGTAGCCCATCTGCAGATTCCAGAAGCCAACGTGCGAATTCGCGCTGCACAAACGTAGCTCCCTGGGGGTGCCGGGGAGCTACTGAGTGCACGTGCGTATGCGGTTGCTGCTGGCTGGCGTCCAGCGCTGGCGTGCTATCGCCAACGTTGGCTGGCTGGTGTCCAGCGCTGGCGTGCTGCCGCTGATGTCGGCGGGCTGGCGTCCGGAGCCGTTCGACCAGCGCACGGTGATGCCCGACCAGCGCGCGGTGGCGCTCATCTAGCGCCTAGTGCTGGCTGGCTACCGCCGCGCCCTTACCACCAGGGGAGCTTGGCGATGTTCTCGCGGATGTGGTCGCAGCTGGCGTGGAAGCCCTGCTCCTCGGTCTCTGACAGGTTGGGGGCAAAGACCATCTCCACGCCCTCGGCGCCGACGAGGCAGGGCAGCGAGGTGAAGATGCCCTCCTCGCCATACTGGCCGGTCATGAGGGTGGAGACGTTGATGACGGCGTGCTCGTTGTGCAAGATGGCCGCGCAGATGCGGGCGGCGCAGTTGGCGATGGCGTACTCGGTGCACTGCTTGCCCTCGTAGACCACGTAGCCGCCCTTCTTGGCGCGCTCCTCCACCTCGGCCTGGTCAAAGCCGAACTTCTCGGGGTTCTCCTCGGCGAGCTTCTTGATGGTCTTGCTGGCGATGGCGGCGGACTTCCACGCGGCAATCTGGCTGAAGCCGTGCTCGCCGATGACGTGGGCGTGGATGGACTTGGGGCTCACGCCGGTGACCTTGGAAATCTCGGCGCGCAGGCGGGCGGAGTCCAGGCCGCAGCCGGTGCCGATGATCTTGGAGGGGTTGTAGCCGGTGAGGTGCCAGATGGCGGTGCAGACCACGTCGCAGGGGTTGGCGACGTTGACGAGGATGCCCTCGAAGCCGCCGCCCACGATGGTCTCGGCAAAGGTGCGGGCCGAGTCGGTGGTGTTGAACAGCTCGCCGTCGCGGTTGGTGGCCGCGAGCGAGACGTTGCCCGCGCAGTTGACGATGATGTCGCAGTCGGCGAGGTCCTCGTAGCGGTTGGAGCAGTTGACGATGCGCGTGTTGTAGGGCACGAAGCTGATGGAGTCGATGAGGTCCTGGGCCTCGGCGACGACCTTCTTGTCGTTGGTGCCAACAAAGTAGAGCTCGTCGGCGATGCCCTGGAGCAGCAGGCTGTTTGCCACGTGGGCGCCCACGTGTCCGAGACCGATGATGCCAATCTTGCGCTGAGTAGACATAGGGGCTCCCTTCCGTGCGTTCGTTCCCGTCCATCTTCTACCCAACGGGTGCCCCATGCGGCCGAGGATGGGAAATTGGAGCCGGCTTGCAATGAAAAAGCTGGCGAGGGCGCAGGGCACGGGCGGGCGAGAGACATGCGGCGGCGGGCGTGCGGGTGAGCCAGACGGGCGAGAGCGTTCAACGGCAAAGCTACCTGCTGTTTATTGCTGAGAATCTGCTGGAATTGTCTGGCGTGCGGCCTACGCTCGATGGGTGGTCACCGAGGTGGGGCAGCTAGCCGGATATCTGCGGCGGGCTGCCACGAGGAGCGTTACCTGCGGCGGCGCAGGCCGGTCGCCAGCGTCGTGAGGCCCGCTGCGAGCGCGGCTGCGAGCGGCGTGATGGCCGTGGGGTCGCCGGTCTGCGGCATGGCCTTGCCGTCGCTCTTGCCGCCGTCGGCCTCGCCGTCCCCGTCACCGGAGTGGTCACCGCCGCCGTCCCCGCCGCCCTGCTGCTTGGTGCCGGCCTTGAAGACGCTCGTGCTGAGCGCCTCGAGGCTCGCGTCGACCTCGCCCTGGCTGGGCGTGGCGGCCGCGGGGCTGGTGGCGTAGTCGCTGCCTGCGGCGGCGAGCTGCTTGCGGGCGGCGTCGAGCGCGGCGGCGTACTGGTCGTATTCGGCCTGCGTGAGCCAGGTCTTGCTTGGCTCCACGTCGGTGCCGTCGGCGCTTATGGTGGCGGCGCTGAGCGCGGCCTGGCCCTCTTCGATGCTTGCGGCCAGCTTGTCGAGTGACTCGGTGCTCGCCCAGTCTGCCGTGGTGGTGTAGAAGGCCTTGATGGGGAAGTTGTCGCAGACATAGCCCGACTGGGAAATCTTGTAGCTGAACAGGGGAATGAGGTCCGTCCAGTCGTCCCACTCGTGTTCGGTCTCGTTGCACGTGTAGAGCCAGCTTTCGCCTGCGTTCACCCTGGACTCAAAGTAGCTGTTCTGGGCGTCATAGACGGCCTTTTCCACCTTGGGCGCGATGGTGGTCTCGTAGTAGCTTTTCCATTCGTCGCTTTGCTGGTACTCCTCGATATAGGCCTTCGCCTGGGCCTTGGCGTCCTCTTGCGAGGCGCCTCGGTCAATGAGGGTCTGGTACTTGTTCCTGCGAAGCGTGTCGAGGTACTGGTTCGTGTAGCTTCTTATCACGATGCCGCGGTATATCTCGGCCTCGCTCTCCGTAATCCGGCGGGTGTTGAGGGCGGCGCTCACGTAGTAGCAGCCGTCGGTCTCGCAGAGCTGCGTCACCTCCACGGCATAGCGCTGGCCGGCGCGCAGGTTGAGCTGCTCGTCTGCCGTGAGCGTGTAGCGGTGGTAGCCGCCGTAGTCGTAGTGGTCCGTCACGGTGCGGACGATTCTGCCGTCATCGGGCGTGGTGGCGTCGTCGTTTAGCAGGTAGATGTCGTAGGTGACGGTGGTGTTGGGCACCGTGGTCATGCAGGAGACGGCGGTGAGGGTGCGGTCTTCCGTGGCGGTGAACATGTTCGCGGTGCTGATTTTGCCCGTGTTGGACGCCGGGGCGAGGGTGCTGGCCTGCGGCAGGTAGTCGTACTGGTCGATGGACTCGCCGGCGGTGTCGGCCGAGCTCTCGAAGTCAAAGGCCTCGAAGCGCTGGACGCTGCGGTCGTAGTACGAGATCCAGAAGTAGCCCGTGTGCTTGCCGTTCTCGTCGAGGAGGCCCCAGGAGTCGTTGTAGTTGGGGAAGTCCTCGGTCTCGGAGCCCCAGCTGTTCTTCACGAGCCAGGCGCCGTCGCCCTCGGGCTTGTGGTCTGCGAGGAAGTTGTCCCTGGAGTAGTTGTCGTCCCAGCCCACGATGGTCACGGCGTGGTTGAGGCTGGTGTTGTCGTAGTTAAAGTGGGCCCAGGTATCGGTGTTGATGTACTTGTGGCCAACCGTCTCGTCGGGACGCGAGCTGTCGGCAAAGAAGGCCACGGTGACGGCCCTGCCCTTCGTGAGCTGCTCCTTTACGGCGTCAACGCCCTCCTGGTTGAGGCCCGCCCAGTCGCCGTCTTTGTCCAGGATGCGCGTGCCGGGCAGGATGTAGCTCTCCTTGAGGGTGTACTCGCTGCTGTTGCGCAGGCTGGAGCTGAGCGACCAGGTGGCCGCCGTGCCGTCCTCCTTCGTCTTGGAATAGGAGGTGTAGGTGACGGTGTAGCCCTGTTCTTGCAGGTCCTTTATCTCGTCTTTGGTGAGGGACTTTTCCTCGGGCTCGTCTTTGCCCGGCGCGGTCACCTTGCAGCTGATGTAGCCCTCGTCGTTTTGGTAGGGCGCCTCCTCCTCGGAGATGGGGCCGCAGCCCGA
>CAVHKV010000197.1:0-3689 GCA_963636635.1 uncultured Bacteroidales bacterium | reverse complement strand
AGAAGGGCCTCGGCATCGCCGACGAGCACGACGGCGTCTGGATGCCCGGCGTGCTCTCCCGCAAGAAGCAGGTTGCCGCCCCCATCCTGGCCGCCGCCGAGTAGGAGAGAACGTGTCGCTGAGCCCCGAGCCCATCATCACCGAAGAGATCCTGGTCGAGGAGCGCGCCCTGCGCCGCGTTGAGCGCAGGGACGCCCGCAAGGAGATCACCTCGAACGGAACCATCGCCGCCGCGGTCATGGTGCTTGCCGCCATCCTTGCGGTGATCGTGGCCAACACGCCGGCCTACGAGGCCGTCCACCACTTCTTCGAGACGCCCCTGGGCATCCAGATCGGTGGCTGGAGCGCGAGCCTTACGCTCGAGCAGTTCGTGAACGACTTCCTCATGGCCATCTTCTTTTTGCTCGTGGGCATCGAGCTCAAGTACGAGATGACCGTGGGCCAGCTGCGCCGCCCGCGCCAGGCCGCCCTGCCGATGCTGGCGGCCGTGGGCGGCGTGGCCGTGCCCTCGCTCATCTACATGCTCCTGAACCTGGGAGCTGGCGGCGCGCCCCACGGCTGGGCCGTCCCCATGGCCACCGACATCGCGTTTGCCCTCGGCATCATGTCGCTTCTGGGAGACCGCGTGGCCCCCGCCACCAAGGTCTTCTTCTCCACCCTGGCCATCGCAGACGACATCCTCGCCATCATCGTCATCGCCGTCTTCTACGGCCAGACGCCGAGCGTGCCGTGGGTGGCCGCCTCCCTGGGCTGCATCGTGGTGCTCGCGGCCCTGCACCGCATGCGCGTCTACGCCTCGCGCGCCTACATCGTGGTGGGACTGGTGCTGTGGGCATGCATGTTCAACTCGGGCATCCACGCCACGCTCGCCGGCGTCATCCTGGCGCTGTTCCTGCCGGCCAAGAGCGACATCCGCCTCTCGGCCCTGCGCGACTGGCTGGGCACCAAGGCGGACGTGCTCGAGGACGTCTATGACGAGGAGGCCCACGTCCTGGGCCAGCACGACTTCACGGCCGGCGCCAAGCAGGTGGAGCGCGTGCTGCACCACGTGTCGCCGCCGCTCGAGCGCGTGGAGAACGGCATCTCGGTGCTCGTGAACTTCTGCATCCTGCCGCTCTTTGCCTTCGTGAACGCCCAGGTGTGCCTCGTGGGCGCGGACCCCGCCGCCATCATCGCCGACCCGGTGACCCGCGGCGTCTTCCTTGGCGCGTTTCTCGGCAAGCCCATCGGCATCATCGGCGTGACCTTCGTGCTGGTGAAGGTGGGCTTTGCCAAGCTGCCCGCCGGCGTGGACTGGAAGCAGATCGTGGGCGTGGGCCTCATGGGCGGCCTGGGCTTCACCATGTCCATCCTCATCGCTGGCCTGGCCTTTGAGGCCGAGGCCGAGGTGCTGGCCGCAAAGTGCGCCATCCTGGCCTGCTCGGTGGCCGCGGCGATCGTTGGCAGCCTCTACATATTGGTGGCCACGCGCAAGCCGGCCGCCGCGGAAGGGGAGGAGTAGCCCATGCGCGCGCCCTACGTGGTGAACTCCGACGAATACGGCGAGCTCCAGCGCTTCGTGGACTCGCTGTTTGTGAGCGAGCAGTACGTGGACAACGTCGACGTGCAGGTGCGCGCCGAGATGCTCGACCTGTCGGAGGACCTCATGGAGGTCATCTCGATGCTGCCGAGCGGCGTCTACGAGCGCGCCCGCATTGCCGATCAGTTTAATTCGGCGCTCGCGGCCCACGGCTGGGCCCAGCGCTTTGGTACGGTGGAGTAAGACGAACACGGCTCCGGCGCGCCTGAGGCCAAGCCAGGGGAGCGCCGCGGCATCGGTCATTCAGCGATTGGAGACAAGATGGCAAGCGTCTACGAGGACATGACCACCCAGCAGCTCGACGAGGAGATTGCCCAGCTCGAGTCCGCGGTTGAGGAGCTCCGCGCGAAGAACCTCAGCCTCGACATGGCGCGCGGCAAGCCCAGCCCCGAGCAGGTTGACCTCTCGCGCCCCATGCTGGACGTCCTCACCTCCACCTCCGAGCTGGTGGACGAGGGCGTGGACGCCGCCAACTACGGCGGCCCCGACGGCATGCCCGCGGCGCGCCGCCTCATGGCCGAGCTCATCGACGTGGACCCGGCCAACCTCGTGCTGGGCGGCTCCTCCAGCCTCAACATGATGTACGACGTGGTCATGCACGGCTGGAACTATGGCGTGCGCGGCTGCGAGCCCCAGCGCAAGCAGGCCGAGCGCGGCGCCGTGAAGTTCCTCTGCCCGAGCCCCGGCTACGACCGCCACTTTGCCGTGAGCGCCACCATCGGCTTTGAGAACGTGGCCGTCCCGATGCTGGCCGACGGCCCCGACATGGACGAGGTGGCCCGCCTGGTTGAGTCAGACGCCTCCGTCAAGGGCATCTGGTGCGTCCCCAAGTACTCCAACCCCACCGGCGTCACCTTCTCCGACGAGGTCGTGCGCCGCTTTGCCGCCCTCAAGCCGGCCGCGCCCGACTTCCGCATCTTCTGGGACAACGCCTACGTGGTCCACGAGCTCACGGACACCCCCGACCAGCTGCTCGAGATCTTCGGCGCCGTGGCCGAGGCCGGCAACGACGACCTGGTGTACGAGTTTGCCTCCACGAGCAAGGTGACCTTCCCCGGCTCCGGCATCGCCTGCGTGGCCGCGAGCGCCGGCGACATCGCCGAGCTCAAGGCCTCCTTTGGCATCGAGCGCGTCTGTTGCGACAAGCTCATGCAGCTCGCCCACGTGCGCTGGCTCAAGGACGCCGAGGGCGTGCGCGCCCACATGGCCAAGCAGGCCGAGGTGCTGCGCCCGCGCTTTGACCTCGTGGAGTCCAAGCTCACCGAGGGCCTGGGCGAGCTTGGCTGCGCCACGTGGTCCCACCCCAAGGGCGGCTACTTCGTCTCCTTCGACGGCCCGGCGGGCTCGGCCAAGCGCATCGTTGCCCTGGCCGCCGAGCTTGGCGTGAAGATGACGGGCGCCGGCGCCACCTGGCCCTACGGCAACGACCCGGCCGACACCAACATCCGCATCGCGCCGTCCTACCCCACGCTGGAGGACCTGGGCGGGGCGCTCGACGTCTTCGTGGCCTGTGTGCGCCTCGTGTCGGCGCAGCTCGCCCGCGAGGCTCGCTAAGGGCGCTCGTCTGGCAACCTGAGGTATCATGACCTGCACCTGCGCCCGGCGACCTTGTCCGGGCGCATCGCATCAGAGGGAAAAGGCCTGCTAGCGCAGGCGGGAGGGACTAGCTCCAATGGCAACTGGGTCTAAGAAGACCACGGACGCGAAGGCGACCGAAGACGATAAGCTCGAGGCCACGCAGGCCGGGCAGGACGCTGACGCCGTGACCGAGAAGGCCGCCGAGGCCGCTCCCGCCACCTCCGAGGAGTCTGCCGAGGCTGCCGAGTCCGGCGCCGCGGACGACGCCGAGCCCGGCGCCGCTACGGACGCGTCCGCCGCCCCGGCCGAGGGTTCCGAGGCCGCCAAGCTCAGCCCCAAGCAGGCCAAGAAGGCCGCGAAGAAGGCCAAGAAGGCCGCCGAGAAGGCTGCCGAGGAAGAGGCCGCGGCCGCTGCCGCCGCCGAGCGCGAGGAGAAGGCCAGCGTGCCCGCCGCGCGCCGCTCGGCCGTGTTCGTGGGTGTCATCCTCGTCTCCGCCATCATGGTGGGCTCCTGCCTTCTGCCCTCGCTTTCC
>CAVHKV010000196.1:0-3695 GCA_963636635.1 uncultured Bacteroidales bacterium | reverse complement strand
GGTCGTGAGTTCTGCCGCCGAGCTGGCCGCGCCGCTCGAGCGTTATGCGCGAGTCTGTGACGAGGTGGCGAGTGTGACGCACATTGGTGATGGTCCCGAGCTGCGGCGTCGGCTGCGGACAGACCTTGCGGGCGCCTTTGTGCTCGTGGGGGACGGTGCGGGCGGGCCTGCGGGCCTGGACGTCGTGAACCTTGCCGCGGCGGTGGCCGCCGACGGTCGTGCCGCCGAGGTGGTGCTCGTGACGCGTCGCGGCTCCGGCTCCCTGCGCTCGCGCGCCAAGCGGGCGGGCATCGGCAGCGTGATGGACGTGGGCGAGCTCGCGATGGCGCTGCACGAGGCCGGGGTGGCTGAGCGCGCCGGCTATGCGAGTGCGGGGGCTGCGGGCGCGCGTGCGGATCGTGCGGGTGTTGGCGTGGCAGACGCGGGCCCTGCTGTGGGCAGCGCGGGCGTTGGAGTTGCGGTTGCGAGCCTGGACTCTGCTGCGGATGCCACGAGACAAGTTTGCTGTTCAGGTGGCGGGGCAGGATATGTTGCAGATGATTCGGCCCAGATAAATCGTGCGGGCGGGGCAGTGGGTTCTCCCCAGGGTGGGCCTGACTGCATGAGCGCCTCGCCGGGCGCTGCCTCGGCTGACGCTTCGGGTCCCCTACCTGAGAATGCCTCGAATGTCGCGGCAGGCGTGGCGCCCGTCTCTGGGGCAGACTCGGTCTCGAATGCCGCCGGCGCTTGCGGGTCGGTGAGGCTTGCCCAACTGATGGAGGCCGCCTGGGAGATGAGCGGCAGGCGTCCTCCCGAGTTGCCGCAGACTGCGGCGCAGCGCAAGCCCGGCGTGCCCGTCGTCGCCTTCGTCTCCGGCAGGGGAGGCGTGGGCAAATCGACCCTCGTGGCCTGCGCCGCGCACATGGCGGCGGCCTGGGGCATGGACGTGGCCTGCCTGGACCTCGACCTCTCCTTTGGCAACCTCTTCTCCCTGTGCGGGGTCTCTCGCCAGGCGGACCTTGCCCAGGCGGCGGAGGGCGAGCTTTCCGACGAGGCGCTGGAGAGCCTGGGCGTGGCGGCCTCCGATCACGTCCACGTGTGGGGCCCGTGCCGCAACCCGGAGTATGCCGAGGTGGTCCACCCCGTGGTGGCGGACGTCATCGCCCGTCTCACCCACAAGCACGACCTTGTGCTCATCGACACCTCGGCGAGCTGGGGTGATGCGACGGCCTGTGCGGCCCAGATGGCAGACCGCCTCGTGATCGTCTCAGACGAGCGGCCCGGCGCCATCCCCGCGCTCTCGCGCTGCGGGAGCCTGGCCGTGCGCCTGGGCATCGCCCGCACGCGCATCGTGCGCCTCATGAACGGGTGCGACCCGCGCATGCGCGACGCCACCTTTGTGGCACGAGCGGCCGTGGGGTTGGAGTGCGCCCGCGAGATTCGCGTGCCCGACGGCGGCCTTGAGGTGGTGGAGCTCATGAGCACCGGGAAGGCGCCCGAGCTCATGGCGCTCGACAATCCCATGCCCGCGGCCGTGGCCCACGGCCTGGCGCAACTGCTGAAGGAGCTCGGCGTGCTGCCTGAGTGCGAGGGCGCCGCCAAGGCGCTCGAGGGCAAGCAGCGCTCCAAGAAGCTCTTCTCCCGCATGCGCGAGGCGAGCTAGCCATGGGCGTTCTCGAGAGGGTGCAGCAGTCGCAGGCCGGGCTTGAGGCCGAGCCTGCGGAGGAGACGTACGTCGCCGTTGCGGCGCAGGCGCGCTCGGCGCTCAAGTCTGCCCTGGTAGACCGGCTCGGTATGGACCAGATTGCCAACCTCGTGCAGGAACGGGACATCGCCCGCGCCCGCGAGGAGCTTGCCGTGAGCTGCGAGGCCATCCTCAACACCGGCGAGCTCGTGGAGGCGGCGGGCCAGGACAGGGGCCAGCTCATCCGCGAGGTCATCGACGAGATCGTGGGCCTGGGGCCCTTGCAGCCCCTTTTGGACGACGACTCCGTGACCGAGGTCATGGTGAACGGCTGCAAGTCGCTTTACTTTGAGCGGGCGGGCAAGGTGGAGCCAGCCGGGCGCGTCTTTGACTCAACCGAGCAGATCATGCTTGCCATCGACCGCATCCTGGCTCCCCTGGGCCGTCGCCTGGACGACGCGAGCCCCATCGTGAACGCGCGCTTGGCCAACGGCTACCGCGTGAACGCCGTGATAGCCCCCATCGCGGTGGACGGCCCCGATGTCACCATCAGAAAGTTCTCCGGGCAGCTCCGCTCGCTTGCGAGCCTGGTGGGGCTGGGCTCGCTGCCCGAGTGGTACGCGCGGCTCCTGGGCTGGGCGGTGCGCCTGCGGCAAGACGTGGCGGTGGCGGGCGGCACGGGCTCGGGCAAGACGACGCTGCTCAACGCGCTTTCGGCCCAGATTCCGCCCAACGAGCGAATTATCACCATCGAGGACTCGGCCGAGCTGCGCTTTGACGACGACCTGCACGTGGTGAGGCTCGAGGCGCGCGAGGCGTCCATTGAGGGGACGGGCGCGGTGACCATCCGCATGCTCGTCACCAACGCCCTGCGCATGCGTCCGGACCGCATCGTGGTGGGCGAGGTGCGCGGCGAGGAGTGCATCGACATGCTGCAGGCCATGAACTCCGGGCACGACGGCAGCCTCACCACCCTGCATGCAGGCAGCGCCCAAGAGGCCGTGAGCCGCCTGGTGCTGATGGCGCGCTTTGGCATGGACCTGCCGGCCGCGCTCATCGAGGAGCAGGTGGCCACGGCGCTCGACCTCATCGTGATGAGCCGGCGCATGGCGGACGGCTCGCGCGTGGTCTCGTCCACCTGCGAGGTGGGACGTGCGCCTGACGGCTCGGTTGAGCTGCGGGAACTTGTCTCGTTTGACGCCGCCTCGCGCAGCTGGCGCCTGGAGCACGAACCGGCCTTCGTGGCCGACGCGGTGCGTGACGGCGCCCTGGACGAGGGCAAGGTGCGCCAATGGTATGCGCTGGCAACGGGTGGCACGGAATGGCACCGGGGCCGTATGGGTGAGATTGCGCCGGCCTATGGGTTCGCAAACCTGGGGGCGGCTTGAGGACTCCTCCAAGCGCTGTCCCATGGCGAGCCGGTTTAGCTCATGAGGCCGGTTCGGTCTACGGGCTTGCAAGCCTAGGGGCGACTTGGAGCTGGTCCCGAGCGCGACCCTATGGTTGCTGGTTTTGCTCCCATTGACGTCCATGGATGGATTCTATGCGTGTTACCTGCGGTTTATTTGATTGTGAGGGGGTGCGTACATGGAATGGCTTGGCCCTCTTGGCTGCGGCTTGGCGGCGTGTCTGGCTGCGTGGGTGCTTTTGGCTTCAGGCGAGTCGTCTGCCGTGCGGCGCGTGAAGGCATCGCGGACGATGGCCGACATCTCGGCTTGGCTGCTTCGTGCGGGCTCGCAGCCGCCTGTTGCCCTGCTCGGCGAGGTCGAATCCTGGCATGTTGCGGCCGAGGAGCTTGTGGCGGCCGGGCTTGCGGCGCCGCTTGTGGCCATGCGCGAGCAGGCGCTTGCCCTGCTCGCCCTCGTGCCGATTGCTTCTGCCGCACTTGGCGGCATCGTGGCCTTATCGCCCGTGGGGCTTGCGGTGGGGTTTCTCGCGGGCTTGGCCGCCGTGCCTTCCTGGGGCGCGGCCCGTGCGCGCAAACGCCAGGCCGAGCTTGCCCGGCAGGTGCCCGACACCTTCCGTTCGCTCG
>CAVHKV010000195.1:0-3702 GCA_963636635.1 uncultured Bacteroidales bacterium | reverse complement strand
CACCGTAAGGGGGAGGTCAGCGTAAGTCACCCGGAAGCCGTCTCCCATTTGAGAAGCATCTCCCCCGAGATAGAGAGGCGGTTATCGCTTCTGAAGTAGCAGCACAAAAAGGCCGGCCGAAGCATCAAACACTTCGGCCGGCCTTTTTCGCACTCCAAGCTCTTTTCATCAGAGTGGCGCAGCATGTCTCTGTAAATTATCGTGCTCTCCCTAAAATATTCTTGTCTGACTTGTTGTTAATGTATTATGCTATTTGCAGCTTGTCATACGTAAATCGGTAGGCAGGAGGAGCCATGAGCAACAACCCCATTGCGTCCCGCAGGACAATAGCTATTTGGGCCTGCAGGATTTCGGCGGCGATCATGTACGCCCTTGCGTTCGTGATGCTGTGCATGACCATTGGCTACCTCATGGGAGTGGTGCGGGATTGGGCCGAGCACCCGACCGCAAGAGGGCCCAGGCTGTGGTCGCTGTTTATGGAGGGCGGGTTTGTTCCCGTGTTCTTCCTGCTAGGCCGCGTGTTTGCATCCATCTCGGGCCCGGGCTCGCCCTTTAGGCTCTCCCAATCGGTGCGCCTCGGCATCGCCGGCGCAATCACGGTGGCCTACGGTGCCATCGGCGAGTTCATGCCCCCGTACATCAACAGCCTCCCCATCACGCACTACGACGTCGAGCCTCTCTCGTCCCAGTACCCCGGCCTCTGGCTGGCCTTTGTTGCTCTCGGGCTCTTCCTCGTGTGCCTCGCCATCGTATTCCGCTACAGCGATGCCCTGTTCGAGGACTCTGATAACATCCTTTAGGTCGCTTGGTTCGACCTTTGATATAGGAACGGAAAAACCATGCCAATCGTCATCAACCTCGACCGCGTGATGGTCGAGCGCAAGATTACCTCCGTTGAGCTTGCCGAGAAGATCGGCATCTCAACCGTCAACCTCTCCCGCATCAAGACCGGCAAGATCAAGGGCATGCGCTTCTCCACGCTCGAGGCGATGTGCCAGGTGCTGCGCTGCCGCCCCGGCGACATCATCGACTACGTAAGCCCCGAGGAGCAGCAAGACGAGTCCCGCCTAGGCGAAATCGTGGAGCGCAACTACGACTAGCTGCGGTGATATGAGCTGCCGCATCACGCCCGGCCAACAGCGCAAGCATGGCACAAGCGCGCCCGTGCTACTTCAGCGCTACGCCGTCGGACCAGTTGCCGTCCCGCTTGGCGGCGAGGTTGCGCAGGTTGGTGATGGTGGCTTCCATGCCGTGGGGCGCGTAGCCGTCAAAGGCGGAGAGGTCCTGCGGGATGTAGGCCGCAAGGCTCATCTCGGCCGTCTGCTGCGGGTTTGCGGGCGCCGGGCCCGGCGTGGCCACGTAGGCGCAGACCTTGGCGCCGCGCGAGCCGAGCTTCACCTCATACTCGCTCGCGGGCTCGTCCGGGCGCTCGGCACGGGCGTCGCGGCTGCTCCAGGCAAGCTCGTAGCCGGCGATGTGTAGCTGCGTGAGGGCAAAGTCGAACAGCGGCTGGCTATCGGTGCGTAGGCGAACCTGCCCGCCCTCGCACAGGACCTCGCGGTAGTCCATGAGGCGCTCGAAGTTCACGGTGCGCTTGTGGCTCTCCTTCTTGCGCGGAAACGGCGTGGGAAAGTTGAGGTAGATGCACGAGAGCTCGCCGGGAGCGAACATCTCGGTGATGCGCATGGCGCTGCCCGGGACGAAGATGACGTTGAGCAGGCCGCTCTCGTAGCCGGTCTGCGCGGCGTGGGCCATGCAGATTGGCTCGGCGTCCATGCCGATGAAGAGCACCCGCGGCTCGCGCCTGGCCATCTCCACGGTAAAGGCGCCGTGGCCGCAGCCCAGGTCCAACCTAACCTCGCGGAAGGGCTCCTCCCCCACCGGCGCGCAGGCCCAAGCCCACTTGCCGGCCCAGGCGTACGGGTCGGTCTCGAGCGCATCGGCATAGTGCTCGAGGCGCTCCTCGAGCACGAAGTTCTTGGGCAGGCGGACATGCAGGCTACGCATGGGATTCCTCTTGGCTAACGAGCGGGACGGACTGGCTTGTGACGCGGCCGGCAGGCCGGCGCACAACGCAACCAATTCTGCCGTGCAGTGTCGGAGCTGTGCAGCGCCCCAACCAAACACCAACAAATCGGGATAAACGGCGCATGGCAGCCTGCGCCATGCAAGGAGCCAAGCAGCCGGTGCCGGCTCGGCCCGTTTTTAGGCGATTTACGGCCGAGAGGTAAAGTAGTCCCCTAATATCGCTGTCCGTCTACCTGCGCTTTTATAATCACGAAATCAGGGTACTACTCACCCGGTCTGTAACAAATCGCCTAAAAACTCGCCGAGCCAGCATTCGGGGCATCCAGAACGGCGAATAGGTCGCCATCGCCAAAAAAGGACGCGCCCGCGGGCTCCCCTAAGCCTGCGGGCGCGTTGCCGTATGGAATGGCCCCAACCGCGCGGCACGCGGCTGGGGCCGGAAGAGCGCTAGCGAGTCATGCCTGCCGGTTGTACGTTCATCTCGCGATACCAAGGCGCGAGCAGCGCAACGCACACAATGGCCGGCACGCCGCGCCTACCATGCGGGCGCAGGAGCACCAACGCCGCAGGGAGACTACCTACGCCTCCCTGCGGGTTAGGCAATTGCTACTCGTTGTCGCCGGCGGTCATCTGGGTCGCGGAGAGCTCGCCCTCGGAGGCAGCGGCGGCCTCGGGCCAGACCCAGCCGGTGAACTCGGGCACGTCGTAGCCCTCGTCCACGGCGAACTGGAAGGCGTCCTCGCGGAACTGCTCCCACTCGTCGATCTTGGCAGCGTACTTCTCGGCGTCGACCATGCGCAGCGCGTCGGCAGCGAGGGCCCAGCGGTCCATGTTGTTGAGGCGCAGCATGTCGAACGGCGTGGTGGTGGAGCCCTTCTCCTCGTAGCCGTGGACGTTCCAGGCGTCGTGGCCCGGACGGTTCCAGATGAGGCGACGGACGGTGCCGGCGTAAGCGTGGAAGGCGAACAGGACCGGCTTCTCGCCGTTGCCGAAGAGCTCGGCGAACTGCTCGTCGGAGATGGCGAGGTCGTTGTCGCAGACGTTCTGGATCTTCAGCAGATCAACGACGTTGACGAACTTGGCCTTGACGCCCTCGGCCTTGAGCATGTCGAGCGCTGCCAGGGCCTCGAGGGCCGGGACGTCGCCGCAGGTGCCCAGGACGATGTCGGCGTCGGCCAGGCTATCGGCGCTGCTGGCCCACTTCCACTCGGCCACGCCGACCTCGAGCTCGGCCTTGGCCTCGTCGACGGTGAGGAAGGTCGGGGCGGGCTGCTTGCCGCAGAAGATGGCGTTCACGCAGTTCGTGGACTGGTACACGCGCTCGGCCACGGCCAGGGCCATGTTGGCGTCGCAGGGGTAGTAGGCGTTGACGACGTGGGTGTCGTTGGCCTTGTTGAGCAGGACGTCGATGAAGCCGGGGTCCTGGTGGGAGAAGCCGTTGTGGTCCTGGCGCCAGACGTGGCTGGAGAGCAGGATGTTGAGGCCGGCGATGGGGGCGCGCCAGGGGATCTCGCGCACGGTGGCCTCGAGCCACTTGCAGTGCTGGTTGACCATGGAGTCGACGACGTGGACGAAGGACTCGTAGGAGCTCCAGACGCCGTGGCGGCCGGTCAGGACGTAGGCCTCGAGGAAGCCCTCGCACTGGTGCTCGGAGAGCTGCTCGACGACCTTGCC
>CAVHKV010000194.1:0-3710 GCA_963636635.1 uncultured Bacteroidales bacterium | reverse complement strand
GGTCTTGTGAGGCGGAAAGCTCACGGGCGAACTCGCCCATGTTGAGCGGCTCGGCAATTTGGGGCTCCACGGTCGCAAGCTCAGCCGCGGTCGCAGCTTCGTCCGCGTCGAAGCTTGAAACGCTGCCCGTGTCGGACGCCGCGGCCAACCCATCGTTGATGGCGTCGAGGTCCATGGGAGCCGTCGGCTCGGCGTCCGGGATGACGGTGCCAAAGGTTGCGTCCCGCACGCCCTTAACAGTGGCCCTCTGCCCCGTGGACTGCATATCGGAGCCACCCTGAGCGTTGCAGGACGCAGCCGCATCACCGAGGGCAGAATTGCGAGCATGTTCCTGGGCACCAGCACCAGATTCGCCTGCCGCCGCGCACGCGCCGACAGCTTCGCCCCGCGCACGGACGCCATCAGCCGCGGCAAGCCTGTCAGAAGCTGGCTTGCCCGTGCGGCGTCCGAGAAGGAAGCCGACGACGCCCACAAGGCCGATGACCATGCCCGTAAGCAGGCCAATCAGCAGCATCGTAGAGTTGATTGCCACGGCTTCCTCCTTTCGGCTCATTCCGGCCACCTAACCCTGTAACTATACCCACCAGGCGTTCGCCAACCCCAAGACCTCGGCATTTGCCCACAACTCGTTACCACAAGGAGACGCATGCCAAGGAAGGGCGCGCGCCATGCGCTCTTGCCATGCATCAAGAGAGAAACGAGACGGCCGGGAAAAGGCTACGCCCTCCTCTGAAAAGAGCTAGCAGCCACAGCCACCCCGCCGCCCATAGCATTCCCTCGCCCATGCCAGTGCTTCCCAGTCTCACCGCCCCTCTCGCCGGCACGCAAAACACGCACCCGCCCAGTGGCCATGTATGATGGCAGAGGAAACTGACACTAAGTTGCGCCGCTCGGCGCCCGCAATTGGAGGAACCATGGCAGCTGACATCCAGGCCCTCGCCGCAAAGATCGCCTCGGCCGTTAAGGAGGCCCCGACCCTGGCCCAGGAGTTCGTGAGCAGCCCCACCGCCACGGTCCAGAAGGTCACGGGCGCCGTCGCGGGCAGCTACGACCTCACCGAGCTCTTCAGCACCACCATGGCCAAGCTCTCCGAGGCGGGCCTCGATCTCTCCGCCGTGGATCTCTCCCGGCTCGACGTCTCCGACATCGACATCTCGCGCCTCAACCTGGCAGAGCTTGCCAAGGCGGCCGGCGCGCTCAAGATTGACCTCACCAAGCTCGACTTTGGCAAGTTGGGCGGCCTCGCGGGCCTCGCCGGCGGCCTCTTTGGCAACGGCGGCCTCTTCGGCGGGCTGTTCTAGGCCTCTCGCTTGGCCTTCTCGCGGTCGACGAACATGACGAAGAAGCAGGCGGCCAGCAGGGCCGAGGCCACGATGATGGCATGCAGGCCCAGGTAGTTGATGCAGTGGGCACCAAGCACGGCGCCAAGCACAAAGGTGAAGATGACGCCCAGGTAGAGCAGGCCGTTCTCCAAGAAGCCCCGGTTGTGGGTGATGATGTAGTCGTCCACGTTCTGCAGGGCCGAGCGCAGGTTGCCGATGCACATGGTGGTGGCCACGCCGCGGCCGTGGATCTTGCGGAAGCTCTCCACCTGCATGCCGCAGGCAAACGAGGTGAGGCAGTTGGCCTGCAGGTTTGCCGTGCCCGGAATGAAGCTCACGCCAAAGAGGATGACCGCCTCGGCCGCCACGGTGAGCTGGCGCCAGTGCAGCGGCGTTCCGATGCGGTCGTGCACGAGGTCCGCGAGCATGATGCCGGCCGCAAAGCACAGCACCGGGAAGAGGTAGCGCAGCGCCGCGGCAAAGTCGCCCTCGGAGATGTTCACGCCAACGAGCAGGATGTTGCCCGTCTGGGCGTTGGCGAACACCTTGTCCCTGGCGAGGTAGGAGTAGGCGTCCATGAAGCCGCCGGAGAGGGCGAGCAAGACGCCCAGCTCCAGTGACTCGGAGATTTGCTTGGCGCGATGCACGGTGGGTCTCTCCTTAGAGCTCGAGCTTCATAAGCTCGGCGATGGCATAGATGTAGATCTTGAGCGAGAGGCGCAGGTGCTCCTCGTTGGCGCACTCGTCGGGGCCGTGCATGGTGCCGCCCCACTCCGGGATGGGCATGCTCGGGTCCTCGGGGCCAAAGCTCGCGGCGTTCTTGAAGTGGCGCGCATAGGTGCCGCCGCCGATGGTGAAGGGCTTGGTGTCCTTGCCGGTGTACTCGTTGTAGCAGCGCACGAGGGTCTGGATCTCTGCCGAGTCCGGGCTCACGTAGAAGGGCGGCACGGCGCGGTCAGGCTCAAATGAGCAGCCGTGTTCCGCGGCGACGCGGGCAAGCTCGGCGTCGATCTTCTCGCTCGTGGTGGACTTGGGGAAGCGCGCGTCCACCGTCTGCTCGAGCTGCCCCGCCGTGGTGAGGCGCAGGGTTCCGCCGATGCAGGTGAGCGGCTCAAAGATGTCGTCGGTGGCGGCAATGCCCAGGTTGGAGCCGTCGGTGGCGGCGTGGATCTGGCACTCGAGCTCAAGGAAGGGGCGCTCGGCCTCGCTGAACAGGCCGTTTTCCAGCAGGTAGTTGCACAGCATGCCGATGGCGTTCTTGGTGCCGGCCGGCGTGCTCGCGTGGCCGCCGATGCCATGGGCGGTGATTCGGGCGAGCGCCTGTCCGCCCTCGCTCGCGTCCTCCACCTCGATGCCGTCCGCCGCGGGCAGGCCCTCGGCGGCGGCACGCACCACGGCCACGGCCAGGCTCGCGATGGCGTTGGTGGCGCTGCCGCCCTCGATGGCGGCGATGACGGAGCCCTCCACCGGGCCGGAGACGGCCGGGCTGCGGAAGGTGGCGCCGTAGAGGCCCTTCTCGCCGCAGCAGACCGGGAACTCGGCGTCGGGCGTGAAGAGGAAGTCGGGCTCGGGGTAGTTCTCCAGGTAGTAGTCCACGTCACCCATGCTCGTCTCCTCGTTGGCGCCGAGGATCACGCGCAGGGTGTAGGGCAGCTTCTCGCCGGTCTGCTCAACGCGCTCGGCAAAGAAGCGGGCGGCGTGCAGGGCCAGCACGGCCGGGCCTTTGTCGTCGATGACGCCGCGGCCGAGCAGCCAGCCCTCGCGCTGTTCCATCTTGAAGGGGTCGGTGTGCCAGCCGGGCCCTTCGGGCACCACGTCGGTGTGGGCGATGAGGGCAAGCTGCTTCTCGGAGGCGCCGGCAAGGTCGGCAAAGCCGAGGTAACCGTCGCAGTCGTGGGCGGCAAGGCCCAGGCGGTCTGCGATGCAGAGGGCCTCGTCAAGCGCCTCGCGCGGGCCCGGGCCCCAGGGGGCGCCCTCGCTCGCGTGCTCCAGGTCCTCCACCGAGCGGTAGCTCACGAGCGACGCGATGTCCTCGATGACCTCGGGCCACACACGGTCCACGAACTCGTCAATATCGGCCTTGAGCTGGGCGTTGTTCTCTGCCATCCGGGTCTCCCCTCTTCACGCGGCGCACGGGCGGGCCGCCTCAAATTGTCCGCGAAATAGAATAGCGCGATGGGCCGATGAGTTGGCCGGCAATGGCCGCATCAAAGGGCAAACTAACTGCCGCGCGTGGGATACTTACAGCTGCGTTATGGGTATGTACACAGTGCGGGAGGGCGCCCGCCCGCGCCTGCCGGGAGGGCAATAGTTTGCACCCGCCAGGACAGCAGCCGTCCATGCCCGCACCGCAAGCACCCACGCAATGTAGAAGCCGCACGTAAGGGG
>CAVHKV010000193.1:0-3715 GCA_963636635.1 uncultured Bacteroidales bacterium | reverse complement strand
GGCGCGTCATGCAGTTGGTGGCGATGGTGACGTTGTCGGCACCGCCCACGAGCGGAAGGACGTCGACGGCAATCTGGTGGTTATCCACTGCCATTTTGTACCCCTCTCTTTCCTTTTGGCCTACGATTCGCAGGCCGCTCTCCTTTTAGCGCGTCGCCGACAATAACGTCTGTCGCGACCGCACTTTGTTGCTGATTTGATGGTATGCAGCTCGACTCGTTAACCGATTCAGCTGCGAAATTACTAAACGGTTTAGCGTCAGGTAAACGCCGTTTAACGCATGGTGTTGCTAAATCTAACTAAACGCGCCTTGCCAAGAGCCTTCTAGACATGCATGCAGGCTTGGGCGATCGCGGACCTCCAGCCAGCCCGCTTGGCATCCACCCACTCGTCGCCTTTCTGTGGCGAAAAGACCGTACGGTGAACACGTGCCGCAATCACGTTTTCTTCCCACATGTCCGCCGAGCGGCCCGCCACGAACGCCGCGCCCGCGGCTGAGAGCTCGCTCAGGCCGCTCACGACCACATCGGCACCCGCAATGTCCGCCTGGAACTGCATGAGGCAGCCGTTGGCGGTAACGCCCCCGTCGGCGCGCAGCTCCGAAACCGCGAGCCCTGTGTCAGCGCGCAGGGCATCGAGCACGTCGGCAATCTGGTACGGGATGGACTCGGCGCAGGCGCGGACCACCTCGGCGCGGCCCGTCGTGCGCGTGACGCCGGTGAGAAGACCCGTCGCCTCTGTGTCCCACCAGGGGGCGCCGAGACCCGTGAAGGCCGGCACGAAGTAGGTTCGGTCTGCCGGATTTGCCTCAGCGATGACGCCTTCCACCTCGGAGGGGTCAGAAATCAACCCCATCTGGTCCTTGAGCCAGGAGATGGTCGCCCCCGTGTAGTTGAGGTTGCCCTCGAGCACGTAGGAGCGCTCGCCGCCGAAGTCCCAGGCGATGCTCGAGACCAAGCCGTTCTTGCTTTCCACCGGGTCGGCGCCGGTCTGCATCATGACCGAGGAGCCGGTGCCGTAGGTGGCCTTGACGTCGCCGGGCGCCAGGCATCCCTGCGCGGCCAGCGCCGCCTGCGAGTCGCCCAGCACGCCGCAGATGGGCACCGCCTGGGCAAACAGACCGCCCATCGTGGTGTGCCCAAAGACGGAGTCCGAGCAACGGAGTTCGGGGAGCGCCACCATCGGCACGCCGAACGCGTCGCAGAGCGCTCGGCTCCAGCTCCCCTCGCGAATGTTCAGCAGCTGGGTACGGCAGGCGTTGGACGGCTCGGTGGCAAAGGTGTGCTCCTCGGAGAGCTTGAACACCAGCCACGAGTCGATGGTCCCCAGGCAAAGTGTCCCCGCCTCGCGCGCCGCCGAGACAGCGGGCACGTTGCGAAGGAGCCACGCCATCTTAGCTGCGGAGAAATACGGCGACAGTGCCATGCCCGATACGTCTTTCACCAGCTGGGCGGCGCCGGGATCGGCAGCCGAGACCTCGTCGCAGATATCCTTCGCGCGGCCGCACTGCCACACGATCGCGCGGGCCAGGGGCTCGCGGCGCTCGCGGTCCCAGGCCAGGCACGTCTCACGCTGGTTGGAGATGCCCACCGCGCGGACCTCCCCCGCCGTGACGCCCGCCTTCTTGCAGACGTCGCGGGCGCAGGCCAGGACGTTGGTCATGATCTCCTCGGCGTCGTGCTCGACCCAGCCAACCTCGTTGACGTACTGCTCGTGCAAACGGCTCGCCTTTGCCACCAGCTCGCCGCCGGCGTCAAAGAGCAACGCCTTGGTACCTTGGGTGGATTGGTCGATGGCCAGGACAAGGGAGCGAGAGCCGTTCCAAGCGGCAAAAGTCGCGAACGGAGCGGGAGACAGGATCGGCGAGGACGGAGTGGCGCCAACATCTCCGGCGCGCGAAGGACGCGTCACGGCCACGGCCCTACACCCCGTTCTTCTCGAGGAACTCGCGTGCAGACGCCGCTATTCCGCGGGCGTCCAAACCATAGTGGGCAAAGACCTCGGCCGAGGTTCCGGTGATCACGGGTGCGTCGGGCAGGCTTAGGCACTTGACCGGACGGGGGCAGGTCTCGCCCACCACCTGGGCCACCATGGAGCCCAGCCCGCCAAAGGGGGCATGCTCCTCCACGGAAAGCACCACGCGAGCATCCCTGGCGGCCGAGACCACGGCGAGGGTGTCAAGCGGCTTTACGCAGTACATGTCGATGACGGTGGTCGAAAGCCCCTGCTGACGCAGGAGGGCGGCCGCATCATAGGCAGGCCTCACCATCTCGCCGCAGGCAATGAGGGCGATGTCCGTGCCGCGGCAAAGCGCGGTGGCCCTGTCCAGCTCGAAGGGGCAACTCTGCTCGGTGTAGACGTCCTCGACAGGGTTGCGGCCCACGCGGATGTAGGCAGGCTTCTCGTCTTCAAGAAGGGCCTCGATGAGCTTGGCGGTCTGGAAGCGGTCGCTCGGCAGGTAGACGCGCATGTTGGGAATGGCGCTCATGGCCGCGATGTCCTGCGCGGAGTGATGGCTCATGCCCAGAGCGCCGTAACTGATGCCGCCCGAGATGCCGATGAGCGTGACGTTGGTGTTGGAATAGGCACAGTCGACCTTAGCCTGCTCGTAGGAGCGCGTGGAGACGAAGGACGCGGGGCTCGCGGCAAAGACCTTCTTGCCGCAGGAGGCAAGGCCGGCGGCTATGCCGACGAGGTCCTGTTCGGCGATGCCGACCTCGACGGACTGTTCGGGGAACTGCTCGAAGAACGGCGTGAGCGAGGCCGAACCACGCGAGTCCGAGCACAGGACCACGATGTCCTTGTCAGCGGCCGCGCGGGCGAGGAGCACGTCGCAGATGGCCTTGCGGTTGGCGATCTTGTTAGGCATTGAGGGCCCCCTCTCGGGCGACGAAGTCGGCGACGATCTGCTTGTATTCCTCGTCATTGGGCAGGTGGTGGTGCCAGGACGCCTTGTTCTCCATGAGGGAGGAGCCATAGCCCTTGGTGGTGTTGGCGATGATCACTGTGGGCTTGCCGCGGATCTGGGCGGCCAGGGTGAAGGCGGCGTCGAGAGCGGCGAGGTCGTTGCCGGGGGCGGACAGGACGTTCCAGCCAAAGGCGGCCCAGCGCTCCTCCTGGGAGTCCTGCTTCATGACGTCCTCGGTCGAGCCGGAAATCTGAAGGCGGTTGCGGTCCACGAGAGCGCAGAGGTTGTCCAGGCCATAGCTGCCCGCCGACATCGCGCCCTCCCAGACCGAGCCCTCGGCGAGCTCGCCGTCGCCCATGAAGACATAGCTGCGGTAGGCGCGGCCGTCCATGCGGGCGGCGAGTGCCATGCCCACGGCCACAGGCAGCCCGTGGCCGAGCGAGCCGGAGTTCATCTCGATGCCCGGGAGCTTGTTGTTGGGGTGTCCGATGTAGGGGCTGCCGAACTTCTGGAAACGCGCCTTGACGTCGTCGAGGTCGAGGTAGCCCTCCTCGCAGAGCACCGCGTAGTAGGCCTCCATGGCGTGGCCCTTGGAGAGCACGAAGCGGTCGCGGTCGGGGTCGTCCACGCGGTTGGGGGCGACGTTCAGGTGGTTCTTGTAGAGCACCATGAGGGCGTCGATGACGGACATGTCGCCGCCGATGTGGCCGCCGCCACCTGCCATGATGATGTCCACGCAGTCGCGGCGAAGACGCCAGCGCAGGTGCTCGAGCTCAGCGATGCTTGCCATTTAGTTCTCTCCTCTCA
>CAVHKV010000192.1:0-3733 GCA_963636635.1 uncultured Bacteroidales bacterium | reverse complement strand
GCGCCGGGCGCACGGCCAGCTCGACCTGCGGGATGGCGGCGCGCTCGTAGACGGGTTTCTTGACCTCGCGGTCCAGCTCCGCCGCGCTGTTGCTGGGAGCAGCCACGCCGCTTGCCAGGCCGTCGGCGGCGCTGCGGCCGTTGCGGCCGCGGTTCGCGGGCGGCATGTACGGGACGCTCTCCTCCATGATCTGGGCGTTGAGCGCCGGGCGCACGGCCAGCTCGACCTGCGGGATGGCGGCGCGCTCGTAGACGGGCTTCTTGACCTCGCGGTCCAGCTCAGCGGCGTTGTTGCTGGGCAGCGCCACGCCGGTAGCGATGCCGTCGGCCACGGAGCGTGCGTTGCGACCGCGCTGAGGCAGCACGCTGTAGGGCACGGTCACATCGTCGATGCTTGCCTCATGCGTGGTGAAGACGCCACTGGACTCGCCCTCCTCCACCGCAGCGGCAGCCTCGGCGGCTGCGGGCTCGGCGGAAGCGATGGGGTTGCCGGCCTCGTCGATCTCCTGAGCGGGATCGGCGATGCTGTAGAGCCTGCCGGTCTCCATGTCCACCAGGCAGTTCTTCTCCGCGTCGTAGGCGCGCAGGGTGTAGGGCTCGTAGTAGACGTTGGTGGCCGGGTCGATACACCAGCCGCTCTCCGGGTCGTAGTACCAATCCGTGCCGTTGACGTAGGCCCAGCCGGTGGCAGGGTCGTACGTGCAGGTGGGCGGAACCTCGAAACCAGGGTCTGCGGCGCCGGCCGCAGGAGCGGCGCTGGCGATGGGGTTGCCAGCCTCGTCCACTTCTTGATTGGGGTCTTGCATGCTGTAGTACCTACCCGTTTGCATATCGACCAGCACATTCTTGGTGGGGTCATACGCGCGCAGCGTGTAGGCCTCGTAGTAAACGCCCGTGGCCGGGTCGATAACCCAACCGCTCTCCGGGTCGTAGTACCAATCCGTGCCGGGGACGATGGCCCTTTGCTGGGCGCCGTCCCACACGCAGGAGCTGGGCACCTCGAAGGGAGCGCCCGGCGCCTCGACCGGATTGAGCGAGAAATCGTAGTATTGACCGCTGGCCTCGTCCAGCAGGTACTGGATGCCGTTGGCCTCCAGGTACTTGTAGCCGGTGCCGATCTGGAAGAACTCGCCCGGCCTTGCGGGATCCAGGCCCCAACCAGAGGCGGGATCCACGTAGTGGCCCAACGCGTCCCAAGCCTTGCGGCTCTTGTAATCCCAGGTGGCGCCTTCCGGCACCTCGAAGTCCGGCTGGGGGAACACGGGCTCGTTGAAGGGCAGCGCACGCGGCGGGTTCTTCACGTACTCCCAGTCGATGCCGGGCTCGCGGCGGTTGCCGGGGATGGAGAACTTGCTGTCCTCGTAGGTGAAGATATGGTCTGCCTCGGTGCACTTGTACACCTTGCAGAGCAGGCCGCGGTTGGACCAGCAACCCGTCATGGGGCAGCAGTCCTCGTCGTCCACGCTGGTGAGCACGTTGGTGTTGCTCTCGAGGCAGCCGAAGGGCTGGTACCCCTCGTGGCTGCGCTCGGGGAACCACCAGCCGCGCTCGGTGTAGATCACGCGCGGGTCCAGGTTGGGCTCCACGTTGGCGCGCTGCTTGATGCGGCCGCGGCGGGTCTCGATCCAGCACCAGTCGTTCTTCTCAATACCCAGCTTGGCCGCGGTATCCGGATGGATGGTGAAGTGCGGCTCGGGCTTGATGTAGCGGATGATGGGGTTGTTGAAGTGCTCGGAGTGGCAGTACGGCATGAAGCCGCCGCCGGTGGTGAGAACCAAGGGGAACTCTTCGGCGACCTCGGGCATCTCGACTTCGTTCTCGGGCGGCTCAAGGTAGACGGGCAGGCCGGGAAGACCAAGCTCCATCATGACGGAGGACTTGAGCTCGACCTTGCCGCTCGCGGTGCAGAAGTAGCCGCGCTTGAGGTGCTTGGCCTGCTGCAGCGGCGGATAGTACATGCGGAAGCGCTCGACGAAGTCGTCGTAGCTCTCGATGGGCAGGCCCAGGGGCTTGAGCACGTCGAAGAACTCGTCCTCGAGGCGCTCGTTGGGCCAGTACTTCTCAACATCCTGGCCGCAGGCAATGCCCAGGTCGCGCCAGATGTTGTAGTCGGTCTTGCGCTCGTAGGCGGGCTCGACGCCGCGCTGGTGGCAGACGATGGAGTCCGTGACGCCGTAGTTGGTGTGGATGACCGGACGCTCGATGGCGCCGGCGACGGGCAGCACGAAGTCTGCCTGCAGGGCCGTGGGCGTCATGGCGTACTCGAGCACCACCAAGAACTCGACGGCCTTGGTCGCGGCGTACACCATCTTGGAGTCGCCCCAGGAGGACAGCGGGTTGGAGCCGCTCACGAACATAGCGCGCACCTTGTAGGGAACGCCGGTGAGGATGGCCTTGAAGATGCTGGGGCCATGAGCCTCGCACATCCACTCGGCAGTAAACGCCTTGCCCCACTTTTCCTTGGAGATCTCCGCCAGGCGGGTGTAGCCGGGGAAGGTGGTCAGCGGGAACTTGTCCGCGCCGAGCTGCTTCATCTTGACGTCTTCCGGAAGGGCCTCGTTGTGCTCGAGCTCTTCGTCCGTGACGTACGCGGCAGGGCCGGGCATGCCGTCGCCGCCGGGGACGTCCAGGTTGCCGGTGATGGCGCGCAGGATCTGGCGCGCGTGCGTGCCGGCGCCGGAGGTCTTGCCCAGCTGGTCCCAGGTGCAACCCCACTGGATGTTACCGGGGGTGTTGGTGGCGTACATGCGAGCGGCCTGGCGGATAAGCTCCGGGTCGAGCCAGGTCTTCTCCGCGGCCCACTCGGGGTCGTACGGGTCGATGTAATCCATCAGCTCGTCGAAGCCCTCGCACCAGTTGTCAACGAAGTCCATGTTGTACAGGAACTCGTTGATGATGACGTTGATCATAGCCAAGGCCAGCGCGGTGTCGGAGCCGGGGCGCAAGGGCAGCCACAGGTCCGCGTGCGCGGCGGTCTCCGTGTAACGGGGATCGACCACGATGATCTTCATGCCGGTTTGCTTCTGCAGGTCGAAGTAGCCGTGTGCGGCGGGCAGGTTGGCGGCGCCGGGGTTGAAGCCCCACAGGATGACGCACTTGGAGCCGCCCAGGTCCGTCTCGAAGGGGGACCAGCCGGCCACTGCGGTCTCGATCATGAAGGTCGGGACCCAGCACAGCAGCGAGTTGTGGCACACGTTGGGAGAGCCAAAGACGTTGAAGAACCTGCGGCGCGCCCAGTCATCGGTACGCAGGGTACCTGCGATGGCTGCGACGGCCTCCGGTCCGCTTTCGGCCTTGATGGTGTTGATCTTGTCGGCGATCTCCGTCAGAGCCTGGTCCCAAGACACGCGCTCCCACTTGTTCTCGCCTTTTTCGCCCGCGCGTTTCAACGGGTAGTTGATGCGCGTTGGACTGTCGTAGAAAGTCATTGCCTGGTTGCCGCGAGCGCACAGACCGCCTGCATTGGCGGTGCTGGGGTCGCCTTCCGCGTAGAGCAACTCGCCGTCTTTGACGTACGCCAAGACGCCGCAGTTGTGGTGGCAGAAGTAGCAACAGGTTTTCCTGACCTCGACGCCTTCCATTTGAAGGATTTCGAGCTTTCTGTCAGTCACTTTGCCCTCCTTCTTCTCTTCTACTCATACGAACACTTCTCTCACGAACAGACAGAGAAATCACACTTGCGTGTGCCCCTTGTTTTCTTTGTCTGTTTGTCAAAGCCCCCTCCCCCAGAATTA
>CAVHKV010000191.1:0-3740 GCA_963636635.1 uncultured Bacteroidales bacterium | reverse complement strand
TGAACGCCGTGTACGTGGTGGGCGACGCCGTGGGCGAGACCATGTTCTACGGCGCCGGCGCCGGCTCCTTCCCCACCGCGAGCGCCGTGGTGGGCGACATCATGACGCTGGCCGACCCCATCTCCAAGGGCGCCGCTCCCCTGCCCGAGGCCGAGCCCTTCAAGCAGACCCTGCCGCTGCGCCCCATGGACGAGCTCGAGACCAAGTACTACGTGCGCCTCAAGGTGGCCGACCGCGTGGGCGCCCTGGCCGAGACGGTGAACGTCTTTGCCAAGCACGAGATTTCCATCAGCACCATCAACCAGCTCGAGGACGGCGGCGAGGGCAGCGACGCCTGCTCGGTCATCTTCCTCACGCACAAGGCGCTCGAGAAGAACATGCAGGCCGCGGCCGCCGAGCTCGCCGAGGTCGAGTGCGTCTCCGAAGTGGCCAACGTCCTGCGCATCGAAGACACCGAGGCCTGGACCGACGGCGTCATGGCCAACTAGTAGGCGAGCGCTCCGCAGCAGCAAGCGTTAGCTCCGAGTAGCAGGCATCCGCTCCGCGGTGGAAGACGCCCGCTTCACGGCGAACTGATGCATGCCCACCAGCACGGCAGACCAGCGCCCACCCGCCGAGAATCCAAAGGGCCGCGAGACCATCCAACGTCTCGCGGCCCTTTCGTTTATGAACTCGACGGAGCCGAGGTCCCTAGCTTCCCGAGCCTTTTCATTCATGAATCCAGTAGCGCCCGTTCTTTTCACGATTCAATTCACGTGAATGGCTTTTGACGAGATTAAGCCCTCTCGTGAATTGAATGAACGCCATTTTGATGAGAAAAATACCGTTCTGATTGGAATATGAATGGAATAAGCCCCTCATGACGAGCAACTGAAAAGTTCGTGATTGGAATCTGACGAAATTAGCCTAAGATGTGAATAGACAAATTCCGGTCACAAGGCGGTAGCCATGCATTCCACTTCCTTCGACATCAACGCCTTCATAAAGCTCGCAAGGCTCATTGGCAGCGACACAGCAGAGGTTGAGGTAAAGACCGCTGCAAAGGGTCTTCCAAAGGACGTTGTTGAGACCATTTCGGCGTTTGCGAACCGTTCCGGCGGAACCATAGTCTGTGGCCTCTCGGAAAAGGATGACTTCCACCCTGTCGCAGGTTTCAACGCCAAGGAAATCTCAGAGGGACTCTCTCAGGCATGCTCCGACAAAATGGAACCGCCCGTCCGCGCGGAAATACGCGTTGACCAATTCGAAGACTCAACGGTAGTAGTCGCGTCCATCCCCGAAACCGCCCCCTATCAAAAGCCCTGCTACATCAAGGCCCGCGGCCCCTATGACGGTTCTTTCTTCAGGGCCGGAGAAGGCGACCGCAAGCTCTCGCGCTATGAGGTGGACCGCCTTATCGAAGAGCGCCAACAGCCAAGCCATGACGCGCAGATTGTTCCTGGCTCAAGCCTGGCTGACCTCGACCAGGAGTTGGTTGAAGGCTTCTTGAGGCGCGAGAGGGCTGCATCCCCTCGCGTCTTTGGCGGCCTCTCGGACGAGGACGCGCTTCTCACCATGGGCGTTATCAAGGATGACGGCGGCGTTTTGCGCCCGACCCTCGCTGGCCTCATGGCGCTTGGCCGTCACCCGCAGAAGTACTTCCCCCGCGCCAACGTGACCCTCGCCGTCTTCCCTGGTTCCTCAAAGGAGAGCCTCGCCGAGGATGGCGCGAGGTTCCTCGACTCAAAGACCGTCATCGGCTCCATTCCCGTAATGGTCTCGGAGACCCTCGCTGTGGTGCGGCGCAACATGAAAACAGCCTCGTACGTCACAGGCGGAGCCCGCCATGACGTTCCGGAGTACCCCGAGGTGGCAATCCGCGAGGCCGTGGCAAACGCGCTCATGCACCGTGACTATTCTCCCGAGGGCCTTGCCTCCCAGGTGCAGGTGAACGTCTACGCCGACCGCATCGAGGTCATCAACCCAGGCGGCCTCTACGGCATGGTTACGGTGGACAACATCGGAAAATACGGCGCGTCCGCCAGCAGAAACCAATACCTCTCACGCATCCTCGAAAGCGCACCCTACCCCCAGGGATATCCAGAGCAGGGCTACGTGGTCGAGAACAAGGGAACGGGCTTTGCCCAGATTCAGGCCTCGCTCAAGAGCAACGGGATGCCGCCCGCAGAGCCGGAGGACGGACTCTCACTCTTTGCCATCACCATTCGCAAGGCGCGGCCAGAGAACCAGGACGAGAAAGCCCCCGAGAGCACCGCCTCGAGCAATGCGCCGGAGCGGGAGTTGAGCATCATCATAGAGGCGACCAAGTCCCGCGGCTCCATTTCCACAGCGGAAGCCTCGGCCTTGCTCGGAGTTTCCTCCGCAACCGCCTACCGCAGAATCAGAGACCTCATCGAAGACGGTCTCCTCAAGCCCGCCGGCAAACAAGGCCGCTCAATCCGCTACGTCCCCACCACGGCATAGACGCACGCGCCGAGCGGTAAATGCCTAGGCACCGGAAACCTGCCACAACGGCCGGGACTTCTACTTGCCTCAGAAGCAAAAGGGGGTGCGAGACCATAACGGACTCGTACCCCCTTCCTTGAAACGCAAAGGCATGCCCCGGCTATTTTTCGCCAGGAACTTCGTAGGGCTTAATTTTGGAGAACGTAAATGCCGGGCTGAGCTTCATCCGGTTTTCGTACTCATTGAAGTCCTTCAAGGGATCCACTACCGGATTCTTGCGGAACTGCTCCCTGGGAAAGCGAACGGAATAGATGTATTCGTCATCGATATCGCCGTTCCTGTTCCTTCGCTGCGTATAGCCAGATATCTCAACTTGGTCGATGTTCGTATTGAGATTGAAGATGTTCCCGGCAATGAAAAACGCAAGGCCAAGCACGCAGGTTGCGTATTCTTGCTTGAGCTGCTTCTGGGTCTTGTCAACCAATTTGACCTGGCCAGACTTGAGCTGCTTCGTAGTTGTCGCCGGCAAATCCTCTATCTCTGGCAAATCGAGGTCGAGATATACCTTTCCGTCCCGACAATCAATTTGTGCACTCACGTCAGCCGGAATCGTAAGGTCGGACAACCAGTCCTCTACGAGCTCGGAGATCAATTCGTCGCCGTTCAGCAAAGCTTTCTCGTACGACGCCTTGGTCTGCTCGTACTCTTCGAAGAGACGCCTGTTCTCTTCTACCTCAATCTCATCCTGTTTCCGGTCGAAAGCCCACTTTTCACGACGCCAAGCAGCAACAAAGGCCTCCGAAAAATCATGCCAATGCTCGTTGACGTATGCCTCAATTTTCTTCTTCTTGCCAAATATGCCCGTTACGCTTTGCGCGGCCTCGGCCTCAAGAGCTTCCCTGACCTCTTGTTTGGTTGGCTCCGGCTTGGAGAAGGCAACCCTCTCGTACGTTTTTGGGACCAGCTTTTTCAGGCGTCCGGAAAACGTCAGCGGCGTTACGACCCTAGGTGTCATCTTGTAGATATCGATGAACTCGCGGCTCGCCTCCTCGGAAGAGGCCTGGAGTTCTCTCCATATCTCGTACTGGCGCGCCTGAAGCTCAGCCATGCCGGCCTTCACCTCAGGGAGTTTCTTGAGCTCTCGAATTATGACTTTGTCGCAAACCTCTTCGTTTGTATCTGTGAACACGAAGAAGATTTCCCCGGCGTCATTCACGCCCGCCTTAAGAGGCAAATTTCCATAGCTCTGTTAGACCACCGTTGACATTTACTGTCCCGCACGCCCGGTAGGATGG
>CAVHKV010000190.1:0-3754 GCA_963636635.1 uncultured Bacteroidales bacterium | reverse complement strand
GCCGAGGTCAAGATCTCGCACAGCTACCCGCACTGCTGGCGCTGCAAGAACCCCGTGCTCTTCCGCGCCACCGACCAGTGGTTTGTCTCCATGGACAAGACCGGCCTGCGCACCGAGGCGCTCGACGCCATCGACAACAAGGTCACCTGGTACCCGGCCCGCGCCCAGAACCGCATCCACGCCATGGTTGAGGGCCGCCCGGACTGGTGCATCAGCCGCCAGCGCAACTGGGGCGTGCCCATCCCGAGCTTTGCCTGCGAGGACTGCGGCGAGACCGTCATGAACGACGCCACGCTCGACGCCGTCATCAAGCTCTTCCACGAGAAGGGCTCTGACGCCTGGTTCACCGACGAGCCGGCGAACTACCTGGGCGAGGCCTGCACCTGCCCCAAGTGCGGCGGTCACCACCTCAAGGCCAACAAGGACATCCTCGACGTCTGGTGGGACTCCGGCGTCTCCTGGAAGGCCGTCTGCGAGTACCGCGACGAGCTCCAGTACCCGGCCGACATGTACCTCGAGGGCTCCGACCAGCACCGCGGCTGGTTCCACAGCTCGCTGCTCACCTCCGTGGGCGCGAACGGCCACGCTCCCTACAAGGCCGTCGTCTCCCAGGGCTTCACGCTCGACGGCCAGGGCCGCAAGATGAGCAAGAGCCTCGGCAACGTCATCGACCCCAACGCCGTGTGCGCCGAGATGGGCGCCGACATCCTGCGCCTGTGGGTGGCCTCCACCGACACCAGCAACGACGTCGCCGTGGATCACGAGATCCTCGCCCGCACCTCCGACGCCTACCGTCGCTTCCGCAACACCTTCCGCTTCCTGCTGGGCGAGCTCGAGGGCCAGTTCGACCCCGAGAGCGACCTCGTGCCGGTGGACGAGATGGAGACCTACGACAAGCTCGTGCTGGCGCGCGCCTGCGAGATGCACGAGAAGGTGAGCGAGGCCTACGCGGGCTACCGCTTCTACCAGGTCTACCGCTCGCTCTACGACTTCGTGGTCACCGAGCTCTCCAACGGCTACCTCAACGCCACCAAGGACCGCATGTACTGCGACGCCCCGAGCGCCAAGAGCCGCCGCAGCGCCCAGACCTGCTGGTACTACCTGCTCGAGATGCTGCTTCGCGACCTGCAGCCCATCCTGTCCTTCACCACCGACGAGGTCATGGAGCACCTGCCGGCCAACGCCCGCGACGGCCAGGACTACGCCGCCCTGCTGGACTGGTGGACGGCGCCGCTCGCGCACGACGAGGTCGAGGCCTTGCTTCCGGCCTACAACGCCATGCTCGAGGCCCGCGGCGCCTTCACCAAGGCCAACGAGGCCGCGCTTGCCGCCGGCACCGTGACCGAGAAGACGAGCCAGGCTACCCGCTGCGTGCTCACCCTCGCCGAGGGCGCCTACGAGCTGCTCAAGGGCTACGAGGCCGTGCTTGCCGAGGCCTTCGTCTGCTCCGAGGTGGAGCTTGCCTGCGGCGAGGAGCTCTCCTGCGAGGTCCTGCCCGCCAACGGCGAGAAGTGCCCGCGCTGCTGGAACTGGCGTCCGCTCGGCGCCGACGGCCTGTGCTGCCGCTGCGGCAAGGCCGTCTCGCTCGCGCCCGCGGCTGAGTAGCCTCGTGGCGCGCACCAAGAACATAGTGGGCTACGCGGGGCTTGCCGCCTGCGTCGTCGCGCTCGACCAAGTCACCAAGGCCTGGGCGCGCGAGGCGCTCGCGGCGGGTCCCGCGCCCTTCATCCCCGGCGTGCTCGACCTCTCGCTCGTCATGAACACCGGCGCGGCCTTCTCCATCGGCAGCGGCTCCACCTGGGTGTTTGTGGTGCTTGCCACCCTCATCTGCGTGGGCTGCACCCTGTGGGTGGCCCGCGACGAGAAGATGGGACTTCCGCTGGCCTGCGCCCTGGGCGCGGTGGCCGGCGGCGGCGTGGGCAACCTCATCGACCGCGTGGTTGCGGGGCAAGTGACGGACTTCTTCGCCACGAGCTTCATCGACTTCCCGGTCTTCAACGTGGCCGACATCTTCGTGACCTGCGGCGTCGTGCTGGTGCTGTTCCTTGCCTGGCGCGAGGATGACGCGAGGGCCGAGAACGTGGACGTCTACGGCGTGGGCGAGGACGATGGCGAGGGTGCTGCGAAGGCTGCGGCCAACGCTGCCGACGCCGATGAATGTGCTTCGAGCGGCTCCGCGGCGACCGGCGCTGCCGATGGCGAATCACCTGTGACTTCCACGGCTGCTAGCCCCTTCGCTTCGCACGGCTCCGCCGCCGCCAACGCCGCCGACTCCGGTGCCAACACCGGCGAGGAGCACTAGCCTATGGCCCGCGTCGTGAATCTGCTGGTGGGGCCCGAGTCAGATGGCCTTCGCCTCGATGCCTTCCTGGCCACCGGCCCGGACATGCCCTCGCGCTCGGCCTGCGCCAAGCTCGTGGAGACTGGCCAGGTCTTCATCAACGAGACCCCCGCCACCTCCAAGAGCGAGAAGGTGCTGCTGGGAGACCGCGTCCGCGCCACGGTGGAGGAGCCCCAGGCCCTCGTGCCCGAGGGCGGCCTTGCCCCCAACCCCTACATCGAGCTGGACGTCCGCTACGAGGACGAGCACCTCATCGTGCTCTCCAAGCAGGCGGGGCTCGTCTGCCACCCCAGCCCCGGTCACGTCGACGACACGCTCGCCAACGCGCTGGTGGCCCGCTGCGGCCTGGCCCACCTCGGCATGCTGCAGGGCGAGGACCGCCCCGGCATCGTGCACAGGCTCGACATGGACACCTCGGGCCTCATGCTCGCCGCCAAGGACGACGAGACCCAGAAGGCCCTGCAAGACCTCATCCGCCTGCGCACGCTGGACCGCCGCTACGTCACCCTCGTCTGGGGCTACGTGGCGGCCGACTCCGGCACCATCGACACCGGCATCGCCCGCTCCACGCGCGACCGTATCCGCATGGCCGTCTCCAACGAGCCGGGCGCCCGCGAGGCCATCACGACCTTCCGCGTTCTCGAGCGCTTTGAGGCGGGCCGTCGCGACGAGGGCTACACCCTGCTCGAGTGCCACCTCTACACCGGGCGCACCCACCAGATCCGCGTCCACATGCGCCATATCAACCACCAGGTCATCGGAGACCCCCTGTACGGCAGGGGAGACCTCGCCCAGAACCTGGGCCTTACCAGGCAGTTCTTGCACTCCTGGAGCGTGAGCTTTGCCCACCCGGTTTCTGGTGAGACCATAGAGCTTAAGGATGGCCTGCCCGCCGATTTGCGCGCCGTACTAGAATCGCTCAGTGGCCGCTCGATGGGCCGCACCGAGGCCGGCGAGCAAATCTGCCCGCGGCTTTTGGCATAAGGCCTGCTAAACCCACACGTCTTGCGAGGCGAGCTTTGGAACTCAACCGCTTGGGCATCACGCCCATCGTCGTCTTCAACTTCATCATCTGGCTCTTCTTCACGCTGTGCTACTTCTACCAGTTCGTCTACATCCTGGTGACCTGGCGCCGCGGCATGGTGAAGATCCCCGACGCCAAGAAGCAGCACCGCTACGCCTTCTTCATCGCCGCGCACAACGAGGAGAGCGTCATTGCCAACCTCGTCAAGTCCATCAAGGACCAGGACTACCCGTCCGAGCTCATCGACACCTTCGTGGTGGCCGACGCCTGCACTGACAACACGGCCGAGGAGGCCCGCCGCGCCGGGGCCATCGTCTACGAGCGCAACGACCTCGCGCGCAAGGGCAAGAGCTGGGTGCTCGACTACGGCTTCGAGCGCATCATGGAGG
>CAVHKV010000189.1:0-3782 GCA_963636635.1 uncultured Bacteroidales bacterium | reverse complement strand
TGTTTGCTCCGTGCTCTTTGCGCTGCTGCTTTCCGCGCTTCCCGGCAAGGCCTTTGACGTGGCACTTGGGCTGGTTGCCGCAGTTTGCGCGGCTGCCGTCATCCAGGAGCTCGCCCTCAACGGCTTTTTGCCTGCGGCCACCGGGCAGTACGTAGATTGGTCCTCCTACAACGACGCCATTGCGGCCTCGGTCCTTGTTTGGCTGCTCGTATGCGCCGCCTTCATGCTCCTCGTGCACAAGCGCGCCCTCTACGCTCGCCTTATATGCCCGCTGCTGTGCATCGTCATCATGCTTGCGCAGGGCATCGACCTCGGCGTCGTCGTTGCCACGACGCCCACGAGCAATGCGGGCGGCCCCGTGGTGACCGAGGAGGGCCTCACGACGGTCTCCTCCAAGAGCAACGTCATCGTCTTCATCCTCGACATGTTCGACACCGACTTCATGGACCAGGTGGTCAAGCAGTACCCGGAGGTCACCTCCGAGCTCACGGGCTTCACCTGGTACCACAACGCCACCGGTTCGATCATCCCCACGCGCTACGGCGTTCCCTATATCGTCACGGGCAAGACCTTCGACACGAACGGCGAGGTCTTCACCACCGAGGAGCTCAAGGCGTCTTTCTCGGACGAGAACTTGCTCGACGAGGCCGCTGCGCAGGGCTATTCGGTTGGCGTCTACTCCGACTCGGTGGGCTATGGGCTCGATTCCTTGGCGAACAAGACCATGAACGTCCATGAACTTGCCTCGGGCTCGCGCAACGTTGACATCCTGAGCTGCGCCTCCTCGTTGTTTGAGGTTGGCCTCTACCGTGACCTGCCGGCGGCGCTTAAGCCCTACTTCTGGTTCACGACCGACTCGCTCAACGCCGCCATGTGCCCTGCCAACTCAGACGACGCCGCCTCCACGCCCTACCTCATCAATGACATGAGGATGCACGCCACCTTCTCCAACAAGGTGCTTGAGGCGACTGACGATTCCGAGGGCGGCGCCTACCGCGTCATTCACCTGCAAGGCTCCCACTGGCCCTACGTCATGAACGAGAACGGCGAGGCCGAGCAGCTCGAGCAGGTCGACGAGAGCCAGATCCGCCAGAGCGCCGGCTCGCTCTCCATCGTCTCCGAGTACGTCAGCCAGCTCAAGGAGCTGGGCGTCTACGACAACTCGACGATCGTGATCACGGCCGACCACGGCAGATGGGATTGGAACCAACACACGGTGCGCCGCACCACCAACCCCATCATGCTCGTGAAGCCCGCCGGGGCCGACAGCTCGCAGCCGCTGCAGGTCTCCGAGGCGGCCACCGGCCATGTCGACCTGCCGGCCACGCTCGAGTGGGCCGTCGGCGCCACGCCGAGCGGGCCTACGATCATGGAGGCCACTACCGACGAGCGCAAGCGCTACTTCCTGTTCAACGACCACGATGGCCACACCGACAAGTACCTCGTGGAGTACGAGATCGACGGCGACGCCAATGACTTCTCCAACTGGCGCGAGACCGGCAGATGCTGGCCCATCAAGATGGAAGGCTACGAGTAGCCGTCACCCGTGCGCAAGCCTTCGTGATTCCACGGGCCGCGGTGGGGATGAGGCAGAAGAAGAACGGCATGCAGTACATGCCCTTGGCCTCCCACAGCACGTAGACGAAGAACCCCATGAAGAAGGCACAGGGGAGCAGGAAGTCGAGCGCTCGCTCGCGGCGCCTGCGTACCTCGATGAGCAGGACGGCTGCGCCGGCCGAAGACCCAAGGTAGATGAGGCTCTGCTGTCCTTCCATGAGCACGTATAGCACACGCACCGCCTTTCCGTGTGCAAACGCGCTGTCCCATGGGTCAAAGCTGCGGTCTTGCGAGTTGGTGTGGCCGGCGGCCGCCTCGGGCGTCATGGTCCCGATGTCCGCGATATAGAGGGACTGGAAGGTCGGGTCGAGCCATTCGCTTGCGAGCTTCTTGCCAAAGAACCAGACCGCGTAGCCGGGGTCGCTCGTGAATTGCTGCAAGGAGTTGGCAATCGAGGCCTTGGCGTCTTCCTCCTGCCCCTCAACGTCACCTTTGTTCGCGGCCTGGCTCTGCAGGGCGCTCGCGCCCCACCAGCCGGGCATCTGTCCGTCAAAGACGTTGTCGTTGGAAAGGCCCATGGCAATCCAGGCGAGCTTGGGCTGGTTCTCCGGGAGCTCATAGCCCAGCCTCGCCTCCATGATGCGGGCCGGTACCGCGCCCGAGATGGAGTTTGCCGCGAGCAGGGAGATGACGAGCACGGCGGCGCCCAGGCCGTCGCGCTTCCTCGCGCAATCGACGAGCAGGACGATAAGCGCGCCTATGGCCACGACGAGGTAGGTGGACTTGACCATGAGGCCGAGTGTCAGGAGCACGAAAGCGCCTGCGAGCATGCGCCACTTGCCGGCGCCGCCTTGGGTTCGCGAACGCATCCACAGCTCAACGGCGAGCATCGCGAGCGCAAAGCCGATGGCGTTCCCATACGGGAAGACGACGAACAGCAGCGGAGGCGCGAAGGTTATGGCAAGAAGTGCCGTGACGAGTCGCTCCGCCTTGGGCCTCTCGCAAATCTGCGTCATGCGAACGAGGCCGAGGGCGGCCGATATGGCGGAGATGGAGTTGGCGAGCTGGAAGGCCAAGACCGCGTGGTCGCCAAAGACCCTTACAAACCCCTCCATCAGAAGCAATATGCCCGACTGGAAGGGATAGTTGGACAGGTACATGTCGCCGGCAAGCTTGCCTGAGAAGGATTCCGAGTGCGGCAAAAACGAGCTGTAATCGCCCGCGGCCAGCTGCTGGGCGTAGGCAAGCAGCTGCTGTGAATCTGAGAACCCGTTGTACTCGGTGCCGTTGGTGAAGACCCACCAAATGCAGAGAATTGCGGCGAGGGCCGAAAGCGCGAGGACGAAGCGCTTCTCGTTGATGCGCTCGGCATGCTTGGCCGCTTGGCAGCAGCAGACAAGGTAGAGCAAAGCGCAGACAATCCCCGCAACCACGCAGGCAATCCCCGCAACCATGTACTTGAAAAACGGGCTGGTGGGGACGAGGTAGTAGAAGGTCGTGGCTTCGGTGCCGACGCCCAACGCCGAGAGGAAAACGGAGGCGATGCCCGCCACGCCGCAAATGAGCGTCACAAGGAAGGCCCCCAGGCCAAGGAACCAGCCAAAGGCCGGTCGCTTGCCCTGGGGAGCCGTCGATGTCGCATCGCTGGGCTTGGGTTCGCTGGCGGGCGAGACCGCTTTGGCCTCCGCCGCGCTTTCCTCGTCCGTCATTGGCGTGCCGTGAGCTGCGCCGTTGCTCGTCTTCGTTGCGTCCACCAAGAACAAGACCTAGTCCCTCGTGAGCTTGCGGTGGATGCGGTGGGGCTTGGAGGCCTCCTCGCCCAGGCGACGCACGCGGTCGCGCTGGTAGTCGTCGAAGTTGCCCTCGAACCAGTGCCAGGTGCCGGGGTTCTCGTCGGTGCCCTCCCAGGCCAGGATGTGGGTGGCCACGCGGTCCAGGAACCAGCGGTCGTGCGAGGTGATGACCGAGCAGCCGGGGAAAACCAGCAGCGCCTCCTCGAGGCTCTCGAGGGTCTCGGTGTCCAGGTCGTTGGTGGGCTCGTCCAGAAGCAGGAGGTTGCCGCCCTGCTTGAGCGTGAGGGCGAGGTTCAGGCGGTTGCGCTCGCCGCCGGAGAGCACGCCGGCCGGCTTTTGCTGGTCGGGGCCCTTGAAGCCGAAGGCGCTCACGTAGGCGCGGGAGTTGATCTCGTCCTTGCCCACCACGATGAAGTCGTTGCCGTCGCTGAC
>CAVHKV010000188.1:0-3799 GCA_963636635.1 uncultured Bacteroidales bacterium | reverse complement strand
CCTCGAGGCGGGCCATGATGCGCTCGTACATGTCGCCGGGAAGCGTGTTGGGCACAGAGCCCGAGATGACCAGGGTGTCGCCCTCGCCCAGCTCGTCGAGCTTGGCGTAGAGGGCCTCGATGTCGGCCTCGGTGATACGGGGGCCCTGGCCGTTGAGCTCGGTCTCCTCGGCGCTCTTGATCTTGGCGTTGATGCGAGTGAAGCCCTCCTCAACGCGGACGAGGTCGTGGTTCACGCCAGAGGCGTCGAGCAGGGCCTCGAGCGCGGTGCCAGTGAAGCCAGCGACGAAGCCCAGCGCACGGGACTCGTGGCCGAGGTTGCCCAGGACGATGGACACGTTGATGCCCTTGCCGCCGGGCAGGATCTGCTCGTAGTTGGTGCGGTTGATCACGCCCAGGCGCATGTCGTCCACGCGGACGATGTAGTCGAGGCTGGGGTTGAACGTGACGGTGCAAATCATGCGGTTACCTCCACAACGTTGGCAAACGAGCTGTAGGCAGAATCGACGGGCGAGGTGGTGACGAGCGTGGCGTCCTCAAAGCGCGAGAAGGTCACGGGCGTGACGACGCCGAGCTTGCTGGAGTCGGCGAGCACGTAGCGCTGGCGGGCGTGCTGCATGGAGATGAGCTTGACCATGGCCTCGCCCGTGTCCGGCGTGGTGAAGCCCTGCTCGGGCGTGACGCCGTTGGTGCCCCAGAAGCCCTTGGAGAAGTTGTAGCGGGACAGGGCGTCGATGGCGCCCGGGCCCACGATGGCCTCGGTGCCGGCCTTGAGGTCGCCGCCAATGACGCAGGTACGGGCCCCGCGCGAGACCAGGGCCAGGGCAATGGAGACGGAGTTAGTGACGAAGGTGGCGCGGCAGGCGGCCTCGCCCAGCTCGTCCACGATGGCAAGCGTGGTGGTGCCGGAGTCCAGGTAGACGAAGTCGTCCGGTTGAATGGCCGCGGCGGCCCAACGGGCGAGGGCAAGCTTGGCGGCGGCGTGCAGGTCACGCTTCTCGGCCATGGTGGGCTCGATGGCCACGAAGGGCGAGGGCTTGAGCTTGGTGTCCACGCTGGCGGCGCCGCCGTGGACCTTCACGAGCAGGCCGGCAGACTCCAGGCGCTCGAGATCGCGGCGAATGGTGGACTCGGAGGTGCCGTAGAGGCTCGCGAGCTCAGAGACCGAGACGGTGGCGTTGCGGCCGACCATCTCGACCATACGCTGACGGCGCTCCTCTGCGAGCACGGCACCCTCCTTGTACGCGCCTGGCCGCATGATGGCCAGGTCATGGCTTATCAGTGCGTACTATTGCACGAATTTGCGCACGGATGCGCAGAAATGCGCAACCTTACGCAGCCCTAACCGCCAACGGTAGGTTTTCAAGGGCGAGCGGTTGGTGGGGGTGAACGAAATTGAGGGATAGATGACTGCGGGATATGGGGGTCAAACGTCGAGTTTGCGAACGGCGTGTCTGCTTTGTGGATGAGGAGCAGAATGGGCCAAATTGCTCGGGCTTCATCTCAACAGGGGACTACAGAGCCGAAGCAGCCCTCTCCCCCAGTCAACGGCGACGTGGGCCCCAAGCGCCGAGGAAGAACAATAAGCGGCGCCTCGCTCGAGAATCGGAATGAGACGCACCGGACGGCCGAACCCCGCCCATATAACGAGCTATGGAATCGCGACAGCTCCACCAGCAGCAACATGGCGCACAGCTGCGTTTATTCGTCTTCGCTTATGACGTCGGCCCCATCGGCCGCCTCGCGGCCGCGGTCGAGTTCCTCGTCCCAGGCGCGCAGGGTCTCATAGACCTCGTGGGCAACGTCGGCCGGGACGCCCGGCACGGCGGCGATCTGGTCCTCGCTGGCCTGGCGCAGGCGCTTCATGGAGCCAAAGGCCCGGCGCAGGGCGCGCTTGCGCTTCTCGCCCACACCCGGCACCTCGTCGAGCACGCTCACGGTCATGGCCTTGTCGCGCAGCTCGCGGTGGAAGGTGATGGCAAAGCGGTGCGCCTCGTCTCGCACGCGCTTGACGAGGTAGAGCGAGGCGGAGCCGCTCGGCAGCACCACGGGCATCTCGTCCCAGGGCACGAAGAGCTCCTCGTCGGACTTGGCGAGGCCGGCCATGGGGATGTCGAGGCCGAGCTCGCCCAGCTGCTCCATAGCGGCAGTGAGCTGAGGCTTGCCGCCGTCGAGGATGAGCAGGTCGGGGCGGGCGCCAAAACGCTCGTCGGCCATGCGCTCGGGCGAGTAGCGGCGGGCCAGCACCTCGCTCATGGAGACGAAGTCGTTGGCCTCGTCCAGCTCGGCGCGGATCTTGAAGCGGCGGTACTGGGCCTTGTCGGGCTTGCCGGCGGTGAAGACCACCATCGAGGCCACGTTGAAACGGCCGTGGATGGTGGAGATGTCGAAGCACTCGATGCGCATGGGCGGCGCGTCCAGGGCCAGGGCGCTTTCGAGCTGGAGCAGCGCCTCGTTGGTGCGCTTGTCCTCGTAGCCCGTGCGCAACTCGTAGCGCGCGAGGTAGTGGTGGGCGTTGTTGGCGCTCATCTTGGCGAGCTGGGCCTTCTGGCCGCGCTGGGCCACGTGCAGCGTCACGGCGCGTCCGCGGCGCGCGGTGAGCCAGCCCTCCAGCGTGTCGGCGTCGGTGGGCATGGCGGGCACGTCCACCTCAAGCGGGATGTCGCTCGTTTGGTCGTAGTAGCGCTTCACAAAGCCGCCGACAAGCTCCTCCTCGTCCACGTCAAGGCCCTTGTCGAGCACAAATTCGCAGGTACGGCTCACGCGGCCCTCGCGCACCACGAACACGCAGGCGCCCGCGATGGTCTCCTCGCGCCAAAAGCCGATGACGTCCACGTCTTGTGAGCCGCTAAGCACCACGCGCTGCTTGTCGTCCAGGCCGTCGATGACCTGCAGGCGGCGCTTCACGCGGGCGGCGCGCTCAAAGTCCAGGTTGGCGGCGGCCTCGGCCATCTCGGCCTTGAGCTCGCTCACGAACTGGCCGCGGTGACCCGAGAGGAAGTGCTCCACGGCGCGGACGTTGTCCGCGTATTCCTCGGGCGTGATGCAGCCGGCGCAGACGCCGGGGCCGCGGCCCACGTGGTAGTCAAAGCAGGGGCGGCCGTTCTCGGCCTGGGCGAGGGCCACCACGTCAACTTGCTCGGGATGGGCCTCGAGCTGGCGGCGGACGCGCTTCCACTCGGCGCAGGTGGCCACGCACATCGGCATGACCTTGCGCACCACGTCGATGGTGGCGCGGGCCGCGCGGGCGTCGGTGTAGGGGCCAAAGTAGCGGGTCTCGGGCTTGTGGCGCTCGCGCGTGTACTTGATGGCCGGGAAGACGTCGCCCTTGGTGAGCGCGATGTAGGGGTAGCTCTTGTCGTCCTTGAGGTCCACGTTGAAGGGCGGGCGGTACTGGTGGATGAGGTTGATCTCCAGCACGAGGGCCTCGTGCTCCGAGCCCACAACCACGTAGTCGAAGCTCTTGGTGGCCGCCATGAGGCGCGGCACCATGGGCCGCTCGTCGGTGAGCTGCACGTACTGGCGCATGCGCGAGCGCAGGTTCTTGGCCTTGCCCACGTAGAGGACCTCGCCGGCAGCGTCCTTCCACAGGTAGCAGCCGGGGTCAGTAGGCACCAGCGCCACCTGCTCGGCCAACGTAGGCTCGGCGGGGGCATCGCCCTTGGACGCCGCGGGGGCATCGAGCGGCGCGCCATCGACCGGCATCGTGGCGGCAGCGGCGGTGCCGGTAGCGACGGCATCGGCGTCGGTAACGGCGGCGGTAGCGGCGGCATCGGCGGCGGTAGCGGCGGCGGTAGCGG
>CAVHKV010000187.1:0-3821 GCA_963636635.1 uncultured Bacteroidales bacterium | reverse complement strand
CTGGTGGACCAAGCGCTACGAGTTCAGCGAGTGGATGGAAAAGGCCCTCTCCGGCACGCGCATCTGCCGCTCCAACATCGCCTGCGGCGGTTGCCTCGCGATACACGCGAGTGCGTTCTCCCAGGCCCCGTTCGACCCGTGGATCACCCGCGGCGAGGACCTCGACTACCTCTTTAACCTGCGTCTCATTGGATTTGACATGTGGTTTGACGGCAGCTGGTACGTAAAGCACCTGCCGCCTGCCACCGCCGACGAGCCCAACCGCTTCCTGCAAGACATCTATCGCTGGCTCTACGAGCGCGCAAAGCTCGCCTTCTGCGCGCGCCAGCCGGGCCTGAGGCAAGTCACGCCCGCCTCGCTCATGCCCTATCCGGGCAGTTGGATATCGCCCGAGGTGGAGGGGCGCATCTCCAAGACGGCCCTCGCCCGCGCCCTCGTTGGTCCCGACCGCCTTGCGAGCCTGCGCATCTGGACGACTGGCCGCAAGGAAGCCCGTGCCTACGCGCAGGCCAACGCGTCCAACTACGCGCGCCTGCTCAATTTCTGGCCCTCGGTGATCGACGGCCTCTGGGGAGACGAGCACCTGGCCGACGCGGTCCGCTCCATCGGGGCTGCGCACCGCTCGCCCTCGGATTCGCCCGCTGCCGGCGGCCGGGCCATGGCCGAGGCCCCGGCCACCGTCGTCCCCAAGGTCGTCTCGCCCGGGGACTCCGCGGCCTATGAGGTTCCCGAGTTTTCCGCATCAGCAACCGCCGCCAAGGAGGGGGCAAAGTGAGTCCGCACCGCATCAACAACCGCCTCGCCCGCCTTGGCGACATCAAGGGTTCGCAGGGCACCGAGCACATCCTCGGCCTTGCCTCCAGGACCCTCGACCTCATGCGCGGCGGCCTTTCGCGCCAGGGCTGCCAGGGCGTCTGCAAGCTGCTGCTGCCCGAGACCACGGCCATCGCCGTGGCCATGACCGACACCGAGCGCGTGCTTGCCTACGAGGGCGCCCTCGCGGCGGACTTCCCGCCGGGCAGCCCCATCCACACGGCCGGCACGCTCGAGGTTCTTCAGACCGGCAAGCTCGGGATGTTCCAGTCGTACAGCGAGGACGACGAGGCGGCCGCCGAGCTGCCCCGCACCGTGCGCGGCGGCCTCGTGGTGCCGCTGAACGTCCAGGACCGCCCCTGCGGCACCATCAAGTTCTACTATCGCTCGCCCGCAGACATCAACCGCAGCCAGCTTGCCATCGCCCGCGGCTTTGGCCAGCTGCTCTCCACCCAGCTCTCCACCCACGAGCTCGACCGCCAGGCCGAGCTCACGGCCCGCGCCGAGGTCAAGGCCCTGCAGGCCCAGATCAACCCGCACTTCCTGTTCAACACCATCAACACCATCGCCGCGCTCACGCGCACCGACCCGGCCCAGGCCCGCATCCTGCTGCGAGAGTTCGCCGTCTTCTACCGCCAGACGCTCGAGAGTTCCGACCAGCTCATCCCGCTGGCCCGCGAGCTCGAGCAGACGAGGCGCTACCTGCGCTTTGAGCACGCCCGCTTTGGCGAGGACCGCATCAGCGAGCGCGAGCGCGTGGGCAAGGGCTGCGGCGACGTGCTGGTGCCCGCCTTCATCGTCCAGCCCGTGGTGGAGAACGCCGTGCGCCACGCCATGCGCGACGAGGGGACGCTCCACATCGACATCCAGGCCGAGGTGGACGACCGTGACGTGCTCATCGCCGTCATCGACGACGGCCTGGGGATGGACGACGAGACGCTCGACCGCCTCATCGACGGCGTGAACGCCCGAGAGGCCCTCGGCTGCTCGAGCGAGGAGAAGGGGACGGGAATCGCCCTGCGCAACGTTGCGGAGCGGCTCGAGAGGTTCTATGGTTTCGATTCGGGCATCGACATCGTGTCGAAGCCCGGTGAGGGGACGTGCGTGACGCTGCGCCTTGCGCGCGCCGCCACCCACGACTAACGAGGAATGTGATTCTATGCTGCGTGCCATGATTGTTGACGACGAGGCCCCCGCTCGCTCCGAGCTGCGCTTCCTGCTCGAGGAGACCGGTCGTGTTGAGGACATCGTCGAGGCCACCGGAGCCCGCGACGCCGTTGAGAAGCTGATGGAGAGCCGCCCGGACGTGCTGTTCTTGGACATCTCCATGCCCAAGACCAACGGCATGCAGCTTGCCGAGGCGCTCCACAAGCTCAAGAACCCGCCCGCGGTGGTCTTCGTGACCGCCTACAGCGAGTACGCCCTCGAGGCCTTCAACGTCGACGCGGTGGACTACCTCATGAAGCCCGTTGAGACCGAGCGCCTGGAGCACGCCCTCGACAAGGTCGTGGCCCGCAGCAAGTCCAACTCCGCCCCGGCCGCTCCCGCCGAGCGCATCCCGGTGGAGAAGGGCGGCCGCAAGGTGCTCGTTCCCATCGACCAGATTCGCTACATCGAGGCCAAGGACGACTACTCCTGCATCTACACCGACACCGACCGCTACCTCTCGGTCATCTCGCTCGCCCAGCTCGAGGCCAAGCTCTCGCCCCACGGCTTCTTCCGCGTGCACCGCGGCTACATCGTGAACCTGCAGTACGTCGAGGACGTCGAGGTCGTCTCGAGCGGCGTGATGCAGCTCGGCATCCAGGGCGTTGAGGGCAAGAAGATCTCCGTCTCGCGCCGCCGCGTGGTGCAGCTCAAGCGCGCGCTCGGTCTGTAGGCGCCCATGCCCAAGCGTATCGACGTCATCTCCGACACCCACGGCAGGCTCTCGCGCGAGCTGCTCGAGGCGCTCGACGGCTGCGACCTCATCGTCCACGCCGGCGACATCACCTCCGAGGACGACTTCATCACCCTGAAGGCGCTGGCGCCGCTGGTGCTGTGCCTGGGCAACAACGACTGGGCCGGCGAGTATGGCCCCGAGGTCAAGCGCATGATGCGCTTTGAGTACGAGGGCCTGCAGTTCTCGCTTTCGCACTACCGCGAGAACCTTTCCTCCGAGCAGTGCGACGTGGGCGTCTTTGGCCACACGCACGTGCCCGAGATTATCGAGCGCGCCAACGGCTCGTTCTTCATCAACCCCGGCAGCCCCACCTTCCCGCGGAGTTCGTCTGGCCCCACCATGGCCCGACTCATGGTGGAGGACGGGCAGGTCATCTCCAAGGAAATCGTGAAGCTGCCGCGCGACGAGGAGGGCGGCCACCGCTGGGGCCGCGGCCTGTTTAACTTCTAGCGGCCGGCGCGAGCGCGCCGCGCGAGGGACGTGCGGCTACAGGTGCTCGCGCAGCTCGACTGCGATTCGGACTGTGGCTCCGTGTCCACGTGGTTGGCGTTTGCGTGGGGTTGCGGCGAAGGCGCTTAGTTCCTGGCCCGCTTTCCATAGACAAAACGAGAGGGTCGTCCGTTTGGGCGACCCTCTTTTGCTGCGGTTATATGCGCTTGCGCGGCTGCGGCGCCGCTGCTCCGTGCGGGAATCGCGGGCCGCCAGCCCCTCTCGTCGTGCGGGGCGGGCATGCCCAGCGAAAGCGCCCGCTACAGGTGCTCGCGGAGCTCGGCGACGATGCGTGCCTTGGGCGCCGTGCCCACCATGGTGTGGACCGGCTGGCCGTCCTTGAACAGGATGAGCGTGGGGATGGACATGACCTGGAAGCGCATGGCGAGGTCCTGCTCGTCCTCGACGTTGCACTTGTAGACCGCAAGCTCATTGTTCATCTCGTTTGAAATCTCCTCCACGACGGGGGAGAGGGCGCGGCAGGGGCCGCACCAGCTTGCCCAGAAGTCCACGAGCACGGGTCTGGCGGAGGTGGAGATGACATCGTCGAACGTCTCTTGCGTGATTGCCTTCGTTG
>CAVHKV010000186.1:0-3851 GCA_963636635.1 uncultured Bacteroidales bacterium | reverse complement strand
TCCACATCTCCGAGCTCTCCTGGAACCACGTCAACCACCCCTCCGAGGTCGTCAAGGTCGGCCAGGAGGTCGAGGTCCAGGTTCTCGACGTCGATCTCAACCGCGAGCGCATCTCCCTCGGCCTCAAGCAGACCACCGAGGATCCGTGGCGCACGCTCGTCAAGAAGTACCCGGTCGACGCCATCGTTGAGGGCGCCGTCACCAAGCTCGTCCCGTTCGGCGCCTTCGTCGACCTCGGCGACGGCATCGAGGGCCTGGTCCACATCTCCGAGATGGCCAAGCAGCACGTCGACGCCCCCGCGCAGGTCTGCAAGGTCGGCGACAAGGTCCAGGTGAAGGTCATGGAGATCGACCTCGACCGTCGTCGCATCTCCCTGTCCATGAAGGCCGCTGCCGAGACCCTCGGTTTTGAGGTTGAGGTCGAGCCCATGGAGAAGCCCGAGGACGAGGTCGCTGTCGAGGCCGAGGTTGCCGAGACTGAGGCCACCGACGCCGAGTAAGGCTCGCCGTTAGGCACATAGCACGTCATGCGGGGCCGCTTCCGATTGGGAGCGGCCCCGTTTTCTGCTCGCTTGCCCCGCGCCGTTTGTGGGCGCTTGTCTTGCGCGGACGGCGCGGGACGGAGCATATGCCTAACGCTTCTACTGCGCATGGCTTCGCCCCTCAGTGCTGTTCCTCTTGCCGTTGCATGGCTCGCACGATATGGCTTTGCCTTTTATGACGTCCTTTTCACGGACGTCTCTCATGCGCCGTGGCGCTTTTCGCTGTGCACTCGAGGCGCTCCAATAAAGTTGCCCTCGTGTGTCGCTTTGGGGTGGGGCGGCGTTAGTGTCCGCAAGGGCGGGTAGAATAGTCACTCGAACTTACGAGGGAGAGTGAACTTTGATGGGAAAGCGTGACTTCAACAGCAGCAAGGACGAGGCTTGGCGCAAGGCGGTAGCGTGGGCACGCGGCCGCAACGGCGCAGACGAGCTCTCGGGCGCCTGCACCACGCTTGCCGTCATCCTCGTGGTCATCGACCTGTTCGCCCACACCACCTGGGTCTCCGTGGTGGCGTTGGCCTTGCTGGCCTATTCGCTCTTCCGCATCACGTCCAAGAACATCACCGCGCGCGGGCGCGAGAACTCGGCCGCCCTGCACGCGGCGGGTCCCGTGCTCTCGTTTCTCTCCAACCCCGTGGCCATGATGAGGGAGACGCGCGCCTACGTGCACCTGCGCTGCCCCTCCTGCGGCCAGCTCGTGCGCATTCCGCGCGGCAGGGCAAGGTGCGCATCACCTGCCCCAAGTGCCACGCGCGCTTTGACGGCAAGGCGTAGGCACTATGCGCACGGCATTTTTGGCCGGCGGCATCGCCTCGGGCAAGTCAACCGTCTCCCGTCTTTTTCGCGAGAAGGGTGCTTGGGTGGTTGACCTGGACCAGGTCTCCCGTGAGGTGCTGGCGCCCGGCGAGCCCCTTTTGGACGATTTGGCAGCCGAGTTTGGCCGTGACATCGTGGACGCCGATACCGGAGAGCTCAACCGTGCCCTTTTGGCCGAGCGGGCCTTCGCCACGCCCGAGGCCACCGAGCGGCTGGAGCAGATCGAGCTGCCGGCCATCCGGGAGCGCCTGGTGCAGGTGCTTACGCCCTCGTGCTGCGCGGCCACGCTGCCGGCGCTCACCTTGGTGGAGGTGCCCCTGCTGGACCGCGTGGAGGACCTCTTTGGCCTGGCCGACGACATCCTCGTGGTGGTGGCGCCCATGGAGCTGCGTCGCACGCGCGCCATCGGCCGCGGCATGACGGGCGAGGACTTTGACCTGCGCGTCTCCAAGCAGCCGAGCGAGGACTACCTGCTTGGGCACGCCACCCACGTGTTCGATAACTCCGGCAACGAGGACGAGCTGCACGCCCAGGTGGACGCCTGGTGGGCGGAGCGCCTATAATGGCAGAGGTACGAACAGCTGTACGCTTGGGAGGCTAGGATGACGGCAGCCGATGCGGGGACGGGCTCCATGCCGCGCGTGAGCGGCCATGTTGGTGCCGAGCTGCGGCGCTTTGGCGTGGAGGGTGCCGGCACGCCGCTTACGGTTGTCTCGCCCTTCGAGCCTGCCGGAGACCAGCCCGCGGCCATCGCCAAGCTCGCCCAGGGCGTGGAGGAGGGCCTGCGCTACCAGACGCTTTTGGGCGTCACCGGCTCGGGCAAGACCTACACCATGGCCAAGACCATCGAGGCCGTGAACAAGCCCACGCTCATCATGGAGCCCAACAAGACGCTCGCCGCCCAGGTTGCCAGCGAGATGCGCGAGCTTTTCCCCAACAACGCCGTGGTCTACTTCGTGAGCTACTACGACTACTACCAGCCCGAGGCCTACGTCCCGCAGAGCGACACCTACATCGAGAAGGACTCGAGCGTAAACGAAGAGGTGGAGAAGCTGCGCCACCAGGCCACCTCGAGTCTCCTCTCCCGCAGAGACGTCATCTGCGTGGCCTCGGTGAGCTGCATCTACGGCATCGGCAGCCCGGAGGACTACGCCGGCCTCGCGCCCAACGTCTCCAAGGACGTCCCGCTCGAGCGCGACGACCTCATCCATGAGCTCATCGACATCCAGTACGACCGCAACGACGTGGACCTCGCGCGCGGGTGCTTCCGCGTGCGCGGCGAGCGCGTGGACGTCTTCCCGCCCTACGCCGAGCACCCCCTGCGTCTGGAGTTCTTTGGCGACGAGGTGGAGCTCATTGCAGAGATTGACCAGGTCACCGGAGAGATTCTGCGCGAGTTTGACGCCGTTCCCATCTGGCCGGCAAGCCACTACGTCACCGAGCGCCCCAAGATCAACAAGGCGCTCGACACCATCAACGCCGAGCTCACGGAGCGCCTGGAGCAGCTCAAGGCCTCCGACAAGCTGCTCGAGGCCCAGCGTCTGCGTGAGCGCACGGCCTACGACCTCGAGATGCTTGAGAACATGGGCTTCTGCAACGGCATTGAGAACTACTCGCGCCACCTTGACGGCCGCGCCCCCGGCGAGCCGCCCTACACCCTCATCGACTACTTCCCCAAGGACATGCTCTGCATCATCGACGAGAGCCACGTCACGGTGCCGCAGATCCGCGGCATGCACGAGGGCGACCGCTCGCGCAAGATCACGCTGGTGGAGCATGGATTTCGCCTGCCGAGCGCGCTGGACAACCGCCCCTTGCGCTTTGACGAGTTCGAGAGCCGCATCCCGCAGTTCGTCTACGTCTCGGCCACGCCGGGAGACTACGAGGAGCAGGTGAGCCAGCAGACGGTTGAGCAGATCATCCGTCCCACGGGCCTACTCGACCCGATGATTGACGTGCGTCCCGTGCGCGGCCAGATCGACGACCTCACCGAGGAGATTCGCGAGCGCGTGGCCAAGAAGGAGCGCGTGCTGGTGACCACCCTCACCAAGCGCATGGCCGAGGACCTCACGGACCATCTTTTGGACGAGGGCCTCAAGGTGAACTACATGCACTCCGACACCGCCACGCTGGACCGCGTGGACATCATCCGCGACCTGCGTGTTGGCAAGATCGATGTGCTCGTGGGCATCAACCTTTTGCGCGAGGGCCTCGACATCCCCGAGGTGTCGCTCGTGGCCATCCTCGACGCCGACAAGGAGGGCTTCCTGCGCAACCGCCGCTCGCTCATCCAGACGATGGGCCGCGCGGCGAGAAACGCCCACGGCCAGGTCATCATGTACGCCGACGTCATCACCGACTCCATGCGCGTTGCCATTGACGAGACGCGCCGCCGCCGTGCGGCGCAGGAGGCCTTCAACGTCGAACACGGCATCGTCCCCAAGACGGTGAAGAAGTCCATCGCCGACATCTCGAGCTTCATCTCCGAGGCAG
>CAVHKV010000185.1:0-3867 GCA_963636635.1 uncultured Bacteroidales bacterium | reverse complement strand
CGGGCGTGGGCACCATCGCCACCGGCGTGGCCAAGGGCGGTGCCGACAAGATCACCATCGCCGGCCACAACGGCGGCACGGGCGCCGCGCCGCGAGACTCCATCTGGCACGCCGGCATCCCGTTCGAGATCGGCCTGGCCGAGACCCAGCAGACCCTGCTGCTGAACGGCCTGCGCAGCCGCGTTGTGGTGGAGACCGACGGCAAGCTCATGGACGGCCGCGACGTGGCCATCGCCGCGCTGCTCGGCGCCGAGGAGTTTGGCTTTGCCACCATGCCGCTCGTGGCCATGGGCTGCCTCATGCAGCGCGACTGCCAGCAGGACACCTGCCCGGCCGGCATCGCCACCCAGAACTGCAAGCTGCGCGGCCGCTTTGCCGGCTCGCCCGAGCAGGTCGTGAACTTCATGGAGTTCACCGCCGCCCAGCTGCGCGAGATCATGGCCAGCCTCGGCTTCCGCACCGTTGACGAGATGGTAGGCCACCCCGAGTGCCTGCGCCAGGTGAAGGTGGAGGGCAACTGGAAGGCCAGCGAGGTCGACCTCTCCCGCGTGCTGCACAACGGCACCAACGAGTACGGCAAGAACATCCCGGGCGCCGAGGGCAAGCGCTTCCTGCCCAGCATGGCCCCCGACCTGGAGCTTGAGAAGACGCTCGACGCCACGCTGCTCGTGCCCTACACGGCCAGCGCCCGCGAGCACCTCGAGCCCATCCGCTTCCACGTCGACATCGACAACGTCAACCGCTGCGTGGGCACGATGCTCGGCCACGAGGTCACCGCGGCGCACCCCGAGGGCCTTCCCGAGGGCTCCATCACGGTGGACTGCTCCGGCTCCGGCGGCCAGAGCTTCGGCGCCTTCCTGCCGGCCGGCGTGACCCTCAACATCGAGGGCGACGCCAACGACTACTTTGGCAAGGGCCTCTCCGGCGGCGTGCTCTCCGTGCGCCCGCCCGAGCGCTCCAACTACAAGTTCGACGAGAACATCATCGTGGGCAACGTGGCCTTCTACGGCGCCACGAGCGGCCGCGGCTTCGTGAACGGCCTGGCCGGCCAGCGCTTCTGCGTGCGCAACTCCGGCGCCACCGTGGTGGTGGAGGGCGTGGGCAACCACGGCTGCGAGTACATGACCGGCGGCGTGGCCCTGGTGCTGGGCGAGGTCGGCCTCAACTTCGCGGCCGGCATGAGCGGCGGCGTGGCCTACGTCTTCGACGCCTTCGGCACGCTGGAGAGCCGCTGCAACACCGAGCTCGTCTCGCTCAAGGCCCCCACCGCCGAGGAGCTGGAGTTCATCCACGGCCTCATCGAGGAGCACGTGGAGCGCACCTCCAGCCCGCGCGGCATCAAGATGCTCTACCAGTTTGAGGACTACCAGAAGAAGTTCGTGAAGGTCGTCCCGCGCGACTACGAGCGCGTCCTGGCCGCGGTTGCCGCCGCCGAGGACGAGGGCAAGTCGCACGAGGAGGCCCTGCAGGTGGCCTTCGACCAGATCACGGGGAGGAACTAGCATGGGCAAGCCAGGAGCATTTCTCGAGCACGGCAGGCAGGCCCATGGGCTTCGCGGCGTGGACGAGCGCACGAAGGACTTCAACGAGCTCTACGAGCTGCTGACGCCCGAGCTTCAGCAGGTGCAGGCGAGCCGCTGCATGATGTGCGGCGTGGCCTTCTGCCAGACCGGCATGGGCTTTGGCAAGGCGCGCCCGAGCGGCTGCCCCCTGCACAACCTCATCCCCGAGTGGAACGACCTGGTCTATCGCGGCCAGTGGGAGCAGGCCGCCGAGCGCCTCTCCCTCACGAGCCCGATGCCCGAGTTCACGAGCCGCGTGTGCCCCGCCCTGTGCGAGGCGGCCTGCAACCTGGGCCGCGCCGACGAGCCCGAGACCATCCACGACAACGAGCGCGCCATCTCCGACTGGCAGTGGGAAAACGGCGGCCCCGCCCGCTTCGCCCCTGCCGCGGCGGACGCCCCGAGCGTGGCCGTGGTGGGCTCCGGCCCCGCCGGCCTCGTGGCCGCCTGGGAGCTCGCGCGCCGCGGCGCCCGCGTCTGCGTGGTTGAGCGCGCCGACCGCGCCGGCGGCCTGCTCATGTACGGCATCCCCAACATGAAGCTCGAGAAGAGCGTGGTGGAGCGCCGCGTGGCCCTCATGGAGGAGCTGGGCATCGAGTTCCGCCTGGGCGTGGACGCGGCCGAGCCGGCCGTGGCCGCCGCGCTTGCCGAGGAGTTTGACAGCGTGGTTATCGCCGCCGGCGCCTGCCGCCCGCGCGGCCTTGGCGCCGCGGGATACGCCGAGGGCCTTGAGGCCGGCGGCGTGGTCTACGCCGTGGACTACCTCACCAGCGCCACGAAGAGCGTGCTGGGCGGCGGCGAGCCGGCCATCAGCGCCGAGGGCAAGGACGTCGTGGTCATCGGCGGCGGCGACACGGGCAACGACTGCCTGGGCACCGCCGTGCGCCAGGGCGCCAAGAGCGTGCGCCAGTTCGAGTTCCTGAGCTGCCCGCCCGAGGAGCCGCTTCCCACCAACCAGTGGCCGGAGTGGCCCAACGTGAAGAAGACCGACTACGGCCAGGCCGAGGCCATCGCCCTCATGGGCGGCGAGATGCGCGAGTGGGGCATCGACACCACCGACGTCCTCTTTGGGCAGGACGGCGCCGTGCGCGGCCTCAAGGTGGTTGACCTGGACTGGAGCGCCGGCAAGCCCGAGCGCGTGGAGAGCTCGGCCCGCGAGGTTCCCGCCCAGCTCGTGCTCATCGCCTGCGGCTTCACCGGCCCGGAGGGCAACGTCTTCGAGGCCTTTGGCGCCAGCATCGCCGAGCAGGGCCGCCCGCTGCCCGTGATGGAGAGCGCGGCCTCGCACCGCGCCAAGACGAGCGGCAAGACGCCCGTCTACGTGGCAGGAGACGCCCGCAACGGCTCCACCCTCGTGGTGACCTCCATGGCCGACTCCCTGGCCTGCGTGGCCGAGCTCGCCGAGGAACTCGGGCTGTAGGGGGCGGGCCGCTGCGCTCGCGGCGTGCGGCTGCGTCTGTGACGACGTCGCCGTGCCTGCGATAGCGCTGGGGCGCCGCTTGTGAGCGCCTGATGGCTTGGAAGTTGCATTACGTAAGAAGCCCTGTCGGATTCACGGCAGGGCTTTTTCTATTTCCCGTTATGGTACTATCCAGGTAGCAATTAGTATCTGCCTGGAAAAGGAGAAGCCCATGGCGCAGATGCAGCACGGTGTCGTTGAAGGCGTCGTCGATACGGATTCTGTCAGGAAGGTCGTTTCCCTGCGTGGGCAGCTTGTAGCCGAGCTCGTGGGCCTTGGGGCCACGATGTGCGCGGCCATGGACGCCATGCCGGGCTTCGTGCCCTGCGGCCATGCCTTTGGCGTGGTGATTGAGGGCCTGTCCGCGAGCGCCGCCTCGATGGACGTCGCCGAGCTCACTTCGGTCGCAGCCGACGTCCGCGCCCGTAGCGAGCACGTGAGCGACCACCGCGGCGTGGCCTGCGGCGAGGCCGTTGACGTCCTGGCCAGCGCCGCAGACGGCGTTCGCGAGGTCGTGGCGCTTCTGCAGGCCGCCGGCCTCGAGGCCCTGCCCGCCATGGAGGCCGGCGTCATGAGCGACGAGCTCGACGTCGCCCTCGTGCGCGCCCTCGCCGTCCTCGGCCGCGGCAACGAGGCGAGCACCGAAGCCGCCACCCAAGCCGAGAAGGCCCTCGCCCTCTCCGCCAGGCTGCTGGGCTAGGGGAGTCTCGTCGCGTTTGCGGGAAGGCATTACGAAGCTCGGCCACGCTGAGTGGCTCGGGGGACTGGCAATACGGCTATCCGCCTTTCAATCCCGCCGCGTGTGCGGGGAGGCATTGCGCGGCGCTCAGACAGTCCTGCTCGCAC
>CAVHKV010000184.1:0-3992 GCA_963636635.1 uncultured Bacteroidales bacterium | reverse complement strand
CTGCTGGTCAGCCATCGCCCGACTCAGAGGCTGCATCTGGTCTGAACAAAGATCTGGTCTGAACAAAGCGGCCGCCACTGGTCGCAAATATACGGCATTGCATTGACCTTGCGGGTATCGCGGCCCTTCAAATAAGGTTCGTGCAAGTTGTGGGGCGCAAATATTGGAAAGGGTAAGTAGCCGATTGAAAATCGCGACAAAACCCCAGTTGGCGAACACTTCAAAATGGCTTGTACTTGCCCGGTCGGGAATTTGCGCCCCACAACTTGCACGAACATTTCTAGGGGATAGCTCCAGGCGTCCCAAACCACAGAGGGAGGGAGCCAAGAGGGAGTAGAGTTCGACCGTCAACCGGGATTCATGGCCGGCGACCGTCCAAAAGCGGCTAACATCTGGTCATGGACACGGTGCTGTGTGACATATCAGCTTTCCGGCTCCACCGCACGCCACCGCAGGTGGTTGCGGTTCTGCCTTCGCTCGCGAGTTCTGCCGCGAGTCGGCGGCGCCTTGCCTTCTCCTCTCATCCCGCGGCGCGCGAGGTTCTTGGGAACCCCGTGCATCGTTTGGCCTTCAGCAAATCCCAAAGAGGGGGAAGCGGTAATCGCAACTTCAAGGACCATTTTTGGAATCTCGAAAGGCATCCCATTGCCATAGAGCCTCACCCCATTGGGTGTGAGGTGACGTCGCCCCTTTATACGCTGCTCTTTCTTGCGAGGCGCGTTTCGTTTGAGCATCTTCTTATGGCAATGTACGAAATGTGCGGCACCTTCGCCGTTTTCCATCCGTCTGATGCCGTTGAGGCGGAGCTTGCGAGGCTGCGCCCGCGCCAGGGAATCGATGGCGTAGAGAACTGGGGTAGGGTCACGGGAAAGGACGGAGCGCCCACCGATCTTTGGAAGCGCTCTCCTCTCATTGCGACGGAAGATCTTGGCCGGTTTGCTGCTGGCATCGATGGGGTTGCGGGGCATAGGTCCTTTGAGGCTGCTGCTAAGTACGTGACTGGCATTACGGCCTCCCCGTTTGAGGTCCAGGCGTCGATGCTGCTCAGCCTTCCTCGCAGGCTTGGGGGAGAGGGATTTAAGGGCCTAGAGAACAACAAGCGCATCCACCTCACGCAAGACGCTCGTAACCTTGCGCTTAGGAGCACATGTTTTGCCGACCTTTATCTTGGCGCGCATGGCGAGTCGGCGTCTCTCGATATCGAGTGCCATGGCCGCGGCGTGCACGATGGTGAGCGCGCAAGCATTTCGGACGCCGACAGGGCGACGGCTCTTGAAAGTATGGGTATCAACGTCGTACAGCTCACTTACGGGCAAATCCACGATCCGGTCCGCTTTGAAGGCGTGAAACGGCTGGTTGCGGACTTGCGGGGAACCGGCATTGCAAATAAGAGTCCGGCGCTTAGGCAAAGGGAAGCCCGGCTTCGTCAGCAGATTTTCATCGACTGGAACACGCTCTGCGCGTAGGCCGCGCCTTTGCGGCCCGGAAGCTCTCCGCTAGCCCACCGTTGACATCAGGCTGCCTGGTCCGGTGGCTTGCCTAATGTACTCGCGGTCCGTCCCTTTCCGTCGTTCTGACCTAGCAGGGCCAACCTGACGGGCGTGCGGGACAGTAGGGGGCAACTGTGGTTTAGCAAATGGTTCGGAAAGCTCGCTGGCCTCGGCTTGCTGCATGTATATGGCAAGCCGGGCCGGGTCCTCGGTTGGACCTGGCCCGGCTGGGTAGGCGATGTGACGGTGCGCTCTCGGCCATCGTGCTGCCGACGTCCTCTGCTGTCGCGCGAGTGGTCGCGCGGCTAGCGGATGAAGTTCGTCCAGGCTCGGGGCTCGGCAACGGGCCCGATGCCGGCGGCTCGGCCCGCCTCGAGGCTCTTGAGCATCCAGGCCATGTTGTGGCCGAGCTGTCGCATGACGCTCATGCCCTCCTCGTCGCGCTCAACGTCGGCGGCGTTGGCGCCGTGGACCATGTTCCAGTAGAACGAGCTCACGATGGGCATCTGCGAGATGGTGAAGAACTTGTTGATGTCGTCGAGCGAGGCCGTGGTGCCGGCGCGGCGGGCGCTCGTGACGGCCGCGGCGGGCTTGTGCGCGAAGAGGTTGGGCTGGCCGGCGCGCCCGTTGGAGCAGAAGAGGCGGTCCATGAAGCCGAGCAGGTTGGAGGCGGCGTGCGCGTAGTGCACCGGAGCGCCAAAGACGAAGCCGTCGGCCTCGGCGGCCTTGGCGCGGAACTCGGCCACCTTGTCGTCCAGCACGCAGGCGCCGGCGCGGTCGCAGCCGCCGCAGGCGATGCAGCCGCCAACCGACTTGTTGCCGAGCCAGAAAATCTCGGACTCCACGCCGTCGGCGGCCAGCGCGGCGGCGACCTCCTCGAGCGCGCGGTTGGTGCAACCCGCCTTGTGCGGGCTTCCGTTCACAAGCATGACCTTCATGGCTAATCCTCTCCTGATGGATAATCCCGAGTGGTAATTCCCCATCCCCAGTATATCCAGCGAGGTTGCGCCGGTGTTTACCACGAGCTATGCCAACAGCCTTCTCGAGCCGCTGCGCCTTGCGAGCGCCGACGGCGAGAGCCTGTGCGTCTGCACCTTCTCCACGGGCAGGGACGTGGAGAAGCTGAGCCTTGCGGCAGGGGAGCGGCGCGATGACCTGCCCGCCTTTGAACAGGCACGTGCCTGGCTGGATGCCTACTTCGCGGGCAAGAGGCCAGACCCGCACGAGCTGCCGCTTGTTCCCGCGGGCACGCCTTTCCAGCTTGCGGTGTGGGAGGCCTTGCTCGAGATTCCCTATGGCCAGACCGTCACCTACGGCTGGGTGGCCGAGCGCGTCGGTGCCATGCGCGGGCGCGCCACCTCCGCCCGGGCCATCGGCGGGGCCGTGGGCGCCAACCCCATCGGCGTCATCGTGCCCTGCCACCGCGTGGTGGGCGCTGGCGGCAGCCTCACCGGCTTTGGAGGCGGCATGGCGACAAAGATCGCCCTGCTCAAGCACGAGGGCGTGGACCTTTCGAGGTTTAGCGTCCCCACAAGCGGCACGGCGCTGTAGGCGTGCTACTTCTTCTGGCCCTTGTGGGTGAGGTGCCAGCCGTCGCAGTAGGGGCAGCGGTAGATGTGCAGGTCGCGGGCGCCGTGGCGCTCGCAGTCGTGCTTTGCGAGCTTGGCGTCGGCCTCGGTGGGGTAGCGCTTCTTGCGGTCGCACGCCTTGTAGCGCAGGCGCTCCTCGCGCTGCTCGGCCATGTGCTCGCGCCGGGCGTCCTCGCGCGCAAAGACGCCGGAGAGGTCATCGCCGAGCTGCAGCTCAAACGCCTGCCTCTGCGCCGCGCGAGCGCTTCGCTTCTTGCTGCCCATGTCACCTCGCTATCGTTTTCGCTTGCCATGAAGTCTACGTCTTTGGGATGATTGCCACGACAGAGAAGCGGGGGAGAACATGAAGTACACCGTTGTGGCCGTGGGCAAGCTCAAGGAGAAGTTCTGGAAGGACGCCTGCGCCGAGTACGTGAAGCGGCTGGGCGCCTACGGCAAGGTCGAGGTGCGCGAGGTGGCCGACATCGACCCGGCCAAGGCGGGCGGCGTGGAGACGAGCCGCCGGCGCGAGGGCGAGGCCATCCTTGCCGCCGTGCCGGAGCGCAGCCACATGATTCTGCTGGCCATCGACGGCAAGCAGCGTTCGAGCGAGGACTTCTCCGCCCACCTGGACGAGCTGGTGCTGCGCGGCAAGAGCGACCTTACCTTTGTGATTGGCGGCTCGGACGGCGTGAGCGCCGAGGTGCGGGCGCGCGCGGACGAGACCTTCTCCTTTGGTCCCATCACCCTGCCGCACAACCTCGCCCGCGTGGTGCTGCTCGAGCAGCTCTACCGCGCCTGCAAGATCAGCCATGGCGAGCCGTACCACAAGTAGGCAGCCGGGGAATCCCTTTAGGTCGCCTTTCAGAATCGGTGTATCATCGAAGGCGCTCGATGCGATTGGCACCTTCAATCTGGGGAGATTCACGTGGAA
>CAVHKV010000183.1:0-3998 GCA_963636635.1 uncultured Bacteroidales bacterium | reverse complement strand
GCGAACGACCAGATGCGCCCCGTCTCGCTCACGCGCGACGTCATGAAGAACGCCCACGGCTCGTGCCTGGCCGAGTTCGGCGACACGCGCGTCATGTGCACCGCCACCATCGAGGAGAGCCTGCCGGCCTGGCGCAAGGCCAGCCGCAAGGGCTGGGTCACGGCCGAGTACGCGATGCTGCCCGCCTCCACCAACACTCGTACCAAGCGCGAGTACAAGGGCCGCAAGGGCCGCTCCATGGAGATCGAGCGCCTCGTCGGCCGGTCGCTTCGCGCCGTCTGCGACCTGGACCACCTCGGCGAGTTCACCATCACGGTGGACTGCGACGTCATCCAGGCCGACGGCGGCACGCGCACGGCCAGCATCACCGGCGCCTGGGTGGCCCTGCACGACGCCCTCATGAGCTTTGTGGAACAGGGCAAGATCAAGTGCCTGCCGCTCACCGGCCAGGTGGCCGCCATCTCCTGCGGCATCGTGGGCGGCGTGCCCCTGCTCGACCTCGACTATCCCGAGGACAGCCACGCCGACGTGGACCTCAACCTCGTGGGCACGGCCGAGGGCGGCATCGTGGAGGTGCAGGGCACCGGCGAGCGCTCCACGCTCTCCCGTGACGAGCTCAACCGCCTGCTCGACATGGCACAGGGCGGCATCAAGCGCCTCTGCGACCTGCAAGACGAGGTCACCGGCTTCACGGCGTAGGGTCTATCCACCTGTTGTTCCGACAAACAAAGGAGCCACCATGGCAAAGATTGACATCGCAACGCTCGACCCCGAGAAGACCGTGGTCGTGGCAACCGGCAACGCCCACAAGGTGGTCGAGATCGAGGCCATCCTCGCCCCGGTCATGCCCGGCGTGGCCTTCTACGCCCTGGGTGAGCTGGGCAACTTCCCCGACCCGGTGGAGAACGGCGACACCTTCACCGAGAACGCCATCATCAAGGCCGAGGCTGCCTGCGAGCAGACCGGCCTTCCCGCCGTCGCCGACGACTCGGGGCTGGTGGTGGACGCGCTCAGTGGCGAGCCGGGCATCATGAGCGCCCGCTGGGCCGGCGTCCACGGCGACGACGCGCGCAACAACGCCAAGCTCATGCGCGAGATGGAGGGCGTGCCGGCCGCCGAGCGCACCGCCCGCTTCCACTCCAGCGTGGTGCTCATCCGCCCCGACGGCGTCGTGACCTGCGGCGAGGGCGACTGTGAGGGCACCATCGGCCTCGAGCCGCGCGGCACCAACGGCTTTGGCTACGACCCGCTCTTCTGGCCCGCCGAGACCCCCGGCCGCACCATGGCCGAGCTCGACCCGGACGAGAAGAACGCCATCTCCCACCGCGCCCACGCCCTGGCCGACCTCGCTCGCCAGCTGGGCTAGGGCCCGGCGGCTCGCGCGGGGGTTGCGGTGCAATTTGCGCGCAAACCTCGCGGGCGGCCAGCTTTAACAGCTCGCTAAACTCGGCTTTTATGGCCGATTGGAGGGGGTTTGGCTGTCGTTTTTACGGCTTGTCAGAACGCGTCTGAGTGGTACTCGGCATAACTTGCCCCATACATGAAAGGCGCTCGCAGGCAAAGTTCCTGCGAGCGCCTTTTGTCCATCTATTGAGGTTCGGAGCCCGCGAGCCGCGCAAACGCCGCCGCGCCCGGCGACCCTACAGCACCGTGAGCTGCTTGGGGTACTTGTTCATGACCTCGCAGCCGTCCTCGGTGACGATGAGCAGGTCCTCGATGCGCACGCCCATCTCGCCCGGCAGGTAGATGCCCGGCTCGATGGAGAAGCACTGACCCACCTGCACGGGCTCGTCGTGCGTGGACGAGACGTCGCCCGGCTCGTGGTCCTCCAGGCCAATCTGGTGGCCGAGGCGGTGCGTGAAGTACTGACCGTAGCCGGCCTCCTCGATGATGCGGCGGGCGGTGAGGTCAATCTCGGCAAAGGTCACGCCGGGGCGCACGATGGCCTCGGCTGCCTCGTTGGCGCGGCGCACCGTCTCGTAGACCTCGCGGTCGCGCTCGCTGGGCTCGGCGCCAAAGAAGAAGGTGCGCGTCATGTCCGAGCAGTACGAGTCGCGCTTGCAGCCCACGTCAAACAGCACGAGGTCGCCCTTCTTGAGCGTGGTGCCGTCGGGCTCGTGGTGCGGGTCGGCGGCGTTTGCGCCAAAGCTCACGATGGGCGTGAAGCTGTGCTCCTGGGCGCCCAGGCGTCGGTACTCGGCCAGCAGGCCGCTCGCGATCTCGTGCTCGGTCACGCCCTCGTGGAGCTGGGCGCGCAGCCAGGCCATGGCCTGGTCGTTCGTGGCGCTCGCGGCGCGCATGAGGTCGAGCTCGGCCTCGTCCTTGATGGAGCGTGCGAGGTCGACGGCCGGCGAGCCGAGACGGAACTCGCTTGCGGCGCCAAGCTCCATGAGCGGCAGCAGCCAGCGGGCGGCGAGCACCTTGTCCACGCCGAGCGGCTGGTCGCGCAGGGTGTGGGCGCACACCATGGGCATGGGGTCCTCGGTGTCGTCAAAGACCACGACCTCGCAGCCCGTGGAGGTGGCGTCGGGGAAGAGGCGGTTGCAGAACATGACGGCGCGCGTGCCTTCGCTCGTGCGGGCGAGGTAGAGGGCGTAGAAGCGCTCGTAGGGGACGTTCCAGTAGCCCGTGAGGTACCAGATTGACATCGGGTCGGCCACGAGGACCTGGCTCATGCCCAGCTCGGCGAGGTTGTCCAGCACACGGCCGGCGCGCTGCCTGTTGAGCGACCCGGCCCCTTCCTGCTCCATGTTCATTCTGCGTTCCTTTCCGCCCCGTTCTTGAGGCATGACTATACGCACAGTACGATAGACATTCGCGTGAAACAAAGTGGCCGCAGTATGCCTTTGTTAACTTTTCGAAATAAAAGCAGCTGGGCCCCAGAATAGAGAGCATGGCATGGAGAACGAAGTTCCTTCCGTCAACAGGGTCGATGACATCCGCGAGAAGCTCGAGGGCCTCAAGGGCGAGCGCCTGAAGGTCAAGGCCAACATGGGCCGTTCCCGCATCGTGGAGCGCACCGGCACCCTCGTGCAGGCCCACCCCTCCCTGTTCGTCCTCGAGGTTGAGGAGCGTCGCGGCCGCACCGCGCGCCAGTCCTACCAGTACGTGGACGTCCTCACCGGCACCGTCGAGCTGTTCGACACCGAGTCCGGCGAGCGCCTCTTCGACTACGTCGCCGAAGAGCCCCTCGAGTAGCCGCCCCATGGCGAGGCAGGTCGTAGAGACCCCCTGCAAGGTCAATCTCCACCTTGGTATTCATCACGAGACCGACGAGCGCGGCTACCACCGCGTGGACTCCGTGATGGTGCCGGTGAACCTGTGCGACACCATCGTGGTGAGCGATGCTCCCACGCTCGAGGTCTGCCACGAGCCGGCGCTCGAGGTGCCACCCGAGAAGACCACCGTCTGGCGTGCGGCCACCCTGCTGGCCGAGGTCCTGGGCGTGGCTCCCAACGTGCGCATCGAGGTAAGCGCCCGCATCCCCGAGAAGGCGGGCCTCGGCGGCTCCTCCGCGGACGCCGGCGCCGTGCTGCGCGCCCTCGCGCAGCGCTGGGGCGCGGACGTGCTCGACGAGCGCGTGGTGGGCGTGGCGAGGCGCGTGGGCGCAGACGTCGCCTTCTTCCTCAACCCCACGCCCGGCCTCTACCTTGGCGCGGGCGACGTGCTCGAGCGCACGTTTGCCGAGTTCAGCATGCCCGTGGCGCTGGTGATGCCCGCCGCCGGCGGCGTCTCCACCAAAGAGGCCTATGACGAGTTCGACCGCTCGGGAGAGAATCCCGCGAGCTACGAGGCCGTGTGCGCCGCGCTCGAGGCGGGCGACGTTGAGGCCATGGCGGCCAACATCTACAACAACCTGGCGCCTGCGGCCTGCGCCCTGTGCAGCGAGGTCGAGGCCGTGAGCGAGTGGCTCGCCGCCCAGCCGGGCGTGCGCGCCTCCATGGTCACGGGATCGGGCGCCTGCTCGTTCGCCATCTGCGAGAGCGAGGCCGCCGCAG
>CAVHKV010000182.1:0-4017 GCA_963636635.1 uncultured Bacteroidales bacterium | reverse complement strand
GCCCGCCGCCCGTCGCTCGGCCGTGTTCGTGGGCGTCATCCTCGTCTCCGCCATCATGGTGGGCTCCTGCCTTCTGCCCTCGCTTTCCGCCATCATCTCGGGCATCCAGAACGCCCAGGAGAGCGCCGAGACCTCAAGCACCACCGAGGCCACGAGCGAGGAGGCCGAGACCGAAAGCGACACGGAGGAGGCCGAGACCACCAACTCCTATATGGAGAGCCTCGATGACACCTACCAGCCCAAGGTCGACGCCCTCGAGGCCAAGCTCGAGGAGAACGCCGAGGACAAGGCCACCCTCATCAACCTCGCAAACACTTACCTCAAGTGGGCAGACACCGGCCGCAACTACGCCTCCTCGGACACAGACACCGAGCACGTGAACGAGCTGCTCACCAAGGCCGAGGGCTACTATGACAGCTACCTCAAGCTCGACAACGCGAGCGCCGCTCGCGTGAGCCGCGCTTTGTGCCAGTACTATCTTGGTGAGACCGACGCCGCCGTCAGCGCCCTCAAGAAGGTCTGCGCCGACGACGACTCCTACGCCCCGGCGTGGAGCAACCTCGGCATGATCTATGACGAGAGCGGCGACACCGACAAGGCCAAGGAGGCCTTCAACAAGGCCCTCGAGGTAGACCCGAACGACACGTACGGGATGCAGAGCTACGTGAGCTCCCAGCTCTCGTCCATCGAAAGCGAAGAGGAAGCGGCCGCCACGACCGAGGCCTCAGAGTAAAGGAGGGGAAGGCATGGACCTTTCCATTAACAAGACCCAGCTGAACGGCGCCGAGCACGTGGGCGTCGTGGGCGAGGTGGACGTCTCGAACGCCTCCGAGCTGCGAGAGGCCCTCGACGCGGTGCTGGCCGAGGCGCCGGCCACCGTCACGGTGAACCTCGCCGAGGTGGCCTACATCGACTCCACCGGCATCGGCGTGCTCGTGGGCGCCGCCACCCGCGCGGCCGAGGACGGCGTTTCCTTCTCGGTTGCCAACCCGCAGGCAAACGTCAGGCGCGTGCTCGGCCTTCTGGGCGTCGAGCAGCAGCTGCACCTCGAAGACTAGCTAGCGCGCCGCAGCCGCGGCGAGCCCCAAGGAGGCATACGTGTTCGGCATCGGAGACCAAGAGCTCTTCCTCATCATCCTGTTCGCATTCTTGCTGTTCGGGCCCGACAAGCTCCCCGGCATGGGGCGCACCATCGGCCGTGCCCTGCGCCAGTTCAAGAACGCGCAGGAGGGCGTGACCAAGGTCGTTCAGACCGAGATCATCGACCCCATCCAGAACGTGGCCGAGACCGAGAACGGCAAGGCCGCCGCCAAGGCCCAGGCCGAGGACGCCGACCTCACCGAGGAGGAGGTGGCCGCCGCCAAGCCGGCCGAGACCTTCGCCGAGCGCCGCGCGCGCCTGGCCGCCGAGAAGGCCGCTGCCGAGGCCGGCAAGGACGCCGCGCCTGCCGCGGAGGCCGACGCCGACTCCGACGCTGACGCCGACGCCCCCGAGGCCAGTGAGCCCGAGGCCGAGGCCGAGGAGGCCAAGCCCGCCCCCACCTCCGTCGCGGCCCTCTACGGCCTCGACGACGATGACGAAGACGACCTCGAAGACGAGGAGGACGCGTAATGCCCGTCGGACCCGCACGCATGCCGCTGCTCGATCACCTGAGCGAGCTCAGGCGGCGCCTCACCATCATCGTTATCTGCATCCTCGTGACCACCTGCGTCATCTACGTGGCCTCGCCGACGCTCATCCAGCTGCTCATCGACCCGGTGCGCGAGTTCATGCCCGACGGCGGCAAGCTCTACGTCACCACGGCACTCGGCGGCTTCACGCTCAGGTTCAAGGTGGCGGCCTTCTTCGCCGTCATCGTGTGCTGCCCCATCATCATCTTCCAGTGCCTGGGCTTCTTCATGCCGGCGCTGCGCCCCAGCGAGCAGAAGTGGGTCACGCCCACGGTGGCGGCCCTCGTGTTCCTCTTCTTCTTTGGCATGCTGTTCTGCTACTTCGTCATCCTGCAGGCGACCTTCAGCTGGATGCTCGACCAGACGGTGGACTTCGCCGAGGTCTTTGCCAACGCCGAGGACTACATCAACATCATCATGCTGCTCGAGCTGGGCTTTGGCGCCGCCTTTGAGCTGCCGCTGGTGATCTTCTACCTCTCCATCTTCCACCTCGTGCCCTACAAGACCCTGCGCGAGCAGTGGCGCTACATCTACGTGGGCCTGCTCGTCGGCTCGGCCGTGGTCACGCCCGACGCCAGCCCGGTCACGATGTTCCTCATGTTCGGCGCCGTGGTCGTGCTCTACGAGCTCTCCCTGTTCTTCGCCCGCCGCGTGCTCATCGCCCGCGACGGCAAGGAGTCGCTCAAGTGGACGCGCGAGGAGTACTCCGAGCACAAGTTCAACGACGAGGACTAGCCTATGAAGCTCGTCATTACCGAGAAGAACGACGCCGCCGAGAAGATCGCGGCGCTGCTTTCCGAGGCCGGCAAGCCCAAGAAGGACAAGGTCTACGACACGCCCGTCTACCGCTTCACGCGTGACGGCGAGGAGTGGGTGACCATCGGCCTGCGCGGCCACATCCTGGCCCCGGATTTCCCCGCCGAGCTCAAGTTCTCTGACTTGCAGGGTTGGTACGCCGTCTCCTCCGAGGGCGAGGTCATGCCCGCAGACGTGCCGGACGGCCTGGCCCGCCCGCCGTTCAAGAAGAAGAAGCCCTTCCTCGAGGACGGCGTGGACATCAAGGGCTGGAAGGTCCCGAGCCTGCCCTACCTCGTGTGGGCGCCCATCGAGAAGCTCCCGGCCGAGAAGGGCATCATCCGCGCCCTCAAGAACCTCGCCAAGAAGGCCGACTCGGTGGTCATCGGCACCGACTTCGACCGCGAGGGCGAGCTCATCGGCTCCGACGCCCTGGCGCAGGTGCTCGAGGTGAACCCCGAGGTGCCCGTCACGCGCGCCCGCTACTCCGCCTACACCCGCGGTGAGATCGAGCATGCCTTCGCAAACCTGGTGGAACTCGACCAGAACCTCGCCGACGCCGGCGAGAGCCGCCAGTACATCGACCTCATCTGGGGCGCGGCCCTCACGCGCTACCTCACCATGGCCCGCTTCGGCGGCTTTGGCAACGTGCGCAGCGCCGGCCGCGTGCAGACGCCCACCCTGGCCCTCGTGGTGGAGCGCGAGCGCGAGCGCCTGGCCTTTGTGCCGGAGGACTACTGGGTCATCAACGGCCGCGCCAGCGAGAAGGGCGCCGCCACCGACGAGCGCTTCAAGATCGCCCACGCCCAGGGACGCTTCACGGACCAGGACGCGGCCAACGCCGCCTTCGCCCACGTGGACGGCGCCACCACCGGCACCGTCACGGCCGTGACCAAGAAGAGCCGCACCCAGCGCCCGCCCGCGCCCTTCAACACCACCTCGCTGCAGGCCGCAGCCGCCGCGGAGGGCATCTCGCCGGCGCGCACCATGCGCCTGGCCGAGAGCCTCTACATGGACGGCCTCATCTCCTACCCGCGCGTGGACAACACCGTCTACCCGCCCTCGCTCGACCTGCGCGCCACGGCCAAGATGCTCGCGGGCGTGCCGCAGTACGCGCCCTACGTGGCCCAGCTCACCGCCGCGCCCGAGATGCACGCCACCCGCGGCAAGCAGTTCGACACCGACCACCCGCCCATCTACCCCACGGGCGTGGCCGACCCCTCCAAGCTCGAGCCCGCCGAGTGGAAGCTCTACAACCTCATCGCCCGCCGCTTCCTGGCCACCCTTTCCGACCCTGCCGTCATCGAGGGCACCAAGCTCTCCATCGACGTCGCCGGCGAGCCCTTCCAGGCCAGCGGCGACGTGCTCACCACGCCGGGCTTCCGCGCCATCTACCCCTTTGGCCTCAAGAAGGACGAGCAGCTCCCGCAGCTGGCCGAGGGCGACACGGTGGACGTCTTTGGCCTCACGCTCGAGGCCAAGCAGACCGAGCCGCCGGCGCGCTACAGCCAGGGCAAGCTCATCCAGGAGATGGAGAAGCGCGGCCTGGGCA
>CAVHKV010000181.1:0-4025 GCA_963636635.1 uncultured Bacteroidales bacterium | reverse complement strand
CCGCCCTCGCCGTAGGCGACGATGTCTTGCTTGGTAAGGCGGATGCCCGCGGCGATGCGCGGCATCACGAGGTCGAAGATGGTGGCGCCGGCGAACATCACGCAGCCCGGAAGGCCGAGCACAGGCGTGCCGTCCTCGAAGTAGCCCACGAAGAGCATGGCTCCGGGAAGAACCGGTGCGCCGTAGGTGACCATGTCGGCACCACTCTTCTGGATGGCGCCGGGCGTGTTGTCGTCCGGGTCCACGCTCATGCCGCCGGTGCAGACCACGATGTCAACACCGGCCTCGCGCACGCGGCCGATGGCGGCCACGATGTCGTCCACGTCGTCGCCGGGCAGCTCGTGGGCCACGACCTCGATGCCGTAGGCGGCAAGCTTCTTCTCCACCACCGGGGTGAAGCTGTCCTCGATGAGACCCGCGGCCACCTCGCTGCCGGTGGTGACGATGCCCGCACGGCGCAGCTTGAAGGGAACGACCTCGCACAGCGGCCCCTCGCCGGCGGCCTGCTCGGCCACGCGGTCCGCCTCGTCGAGCACGCTCTCCTCCACCACGAGCGGGATGACGCGCATGCCTGCAAGCTTGTCGCCCGCATGCACCGCCGTGTTGCCCTTACGGGTGGCGACCATGACCTTCTCCACCGAGTTCACGGCAACCAGGGCCTCGGAGCGCACGGTGAAGCAGCCGTCATAGGCGGCCGTGAGCTCAATCTTGCCCTCCTTGATGTCAGGGCTGTGGGTGCAGCCGGGACCCTCGGCGAGCTTGCAGAGGCGCAGGGCCGCGTCGTTCTCGTGCAGCATGCCCTCCTCGAGCTCCCACACGTAGACGCTGCGCTTGCCCATGGAAAGCAGCACCGGCACGTCCTCGGCCTGGACCACGTGGCCCTTCCTGAAACGCGCCCCCTTGAACTGCCCAGGAATGATCTGGGTCATGTCGTGGCACAGCACATGCCCGACGGCATCCTCAACAGCAAGTTCCTTCATCGCTCGCACACCTCCACAACTCGCACGCCGTCCCCGCGGCGCACCTCCCCGCCGCGGATGACCACGGCGAAGATCCCCTCGCTTGGCATGGCGCACTTGCCTACCAGGCGCTTTATCTCGCAGTCGTTATGGCACTTCTTGCCGATCTGGGTCACCGCCACCAGCGCCTCGCCCACGGCGAGCACGGTTCCCACCGGCAGCGACTTGAGGTCGAGGCCCTCGGTGAGGACGTTCTCGGCAAAGTCGCCTGGGGCCAGGGCCGGCAGCACCTCGCGCAGCTCGTCGACGCTTTCGTTAGGGAGCAGGCTTATCTGGCGATGCCAGGAACCGGCGTGGGCGTCTCCCACGACACCACTTCCGACCTCGAGTTTTATGGCGTCGACGGGCTTCTTGCGCACACCCTTGCGCTCGCTCAGGCACACGGCGAGGACGCGGCCGGACGCGGCGTCTGTCGAAGCGTCAGCCAGCGGAGCATCGCCGGACGCGGAACTCATTTCGGCAATGGCAGGTTCGGCAGCCTTCATGGTCGTAACGCGCTTCTCGCAAACGGGGCCGGACGACACGGCCGCCGGGTCCTCATTCGCGCCCTCTGCGCCGATAGCGTTATCGAGCATCCTTGGCTCCCCTCACAAAGTGGCCGCTGCGGCCGCCGTCCTTCTCGAGCAGGCAGACCTCGCTGATGACCATGTCACGCTGGTGGGACTTGCACATGTCATAGATGGTGAGCGCAGCCGTGCTCGCGGCCACGAGCGCCTCCATCTCCACGCCCGTCTCGCCCTTGCAGCGCGCCTCGGACTCGATGACGATGCCGTCGGCCTCATAGGAGAAGTTGATGTCGACGCCGCTCAGAGGCACCTGGTGGCACATCGGGATGAGCTCGCTCGTGCGCTTGGCGGCCATGATGCCGGCCACCTGGGCCACGGCGAGCACGTCGCCCTTGCGGGTGCCGCCGGTCCGCACGAGCTCGAGGGTGCTGGGCGCCATAAGGACCTTGGCGCCCGCGCGGGCCACGCGCGAGGTCACGGGCTTGCCGCCCACGTCCACCATGCGGGCGCGACCCTGCTCGTTCACGTGCGTGAGGTCGGAGTCCCTGAACGACGAGTCGGCCGCGCTCGATTGCTCGGCGCAATCCAAAAGACTGACCGCATTCGATAGGGCGGCACCGTCAGATTCGGCCGCGCTCGACTGCGCAACGCAATCAGAAGGACCGGCCGCATTCGATAGGGCAACGGCGGCGTCAGGCTCGGCCGCGCTCGATTGGGCGACATCGTCCGCCGCCTCCACGTCAGCGTCTTGGGCAACAACCAAGCGCTCGTAGAGCGCAGAGGTGAAGGCAAGGTGCTCCGCTTCGAGCTTAGCCTCAAACTCCGCATCGCCCCCGGTCTCGGAAGGCGGATTCGCGACAGCCTCGCCGCCAATGGTTGTATCTAGCTCGTCTGTCACGAACTAACCCCCAATCTGGAACATGCTTCGCGGCGTCTCGCTGGGAGAGGCGCCCGGCGCGAGGTTGTGATGCGCCGGCTTCATCTGCACGCCCCGCGCAAGGGCGTCCACCAGCTCCTGCCCATGAAGCCCACGCAGCGCAAGCTCGGAGCTCGAGTGCAGGCAGGGCTTGAGCCTACCATCGGCCGTGACGCGGATGCGGTCGCAACCCGAGCAGAACTTGTGGCTCACGGCGCGGATGAGCCCCACGCGCCCCGCAAAGCCGGGCGCCGAATACAGCTCGGCCACGCCCGAGGTGCCAATGCGCCGCAGCTCAGGCACCTCGCGCAGGACCACGTCACCGGAGACGAAGCGCTCGGTGGGCCAGGCGGCGCACTCCCCCATCGGCATGAGCTCGATGAAACGGACCTCGACGTCCTCGGTGCGGGCAAGGCCCACGAGGTCGGAAACCTCGTCGTCATTGACGCCGCCCATGAGCACGCAGTTTATCTTGAGCGGCCCAAAGCCGGCCTCTCGCGCGGCAGCGATGCCGGCAAGGGCGTCTTCCAGGTTGCCCACGCGAGAGATCTGCCGGTAGCGCTCGGGACGCAGGGTGTCCAGGCTGACGTTGAGGCGCGTGAGGCCGCGCTCGCGCAGCTCGGAGGCCACCGGCGCCAGCAGCGTGGCGTTGGTGGTCATGGCCAGCTCGTCGATGCCCTCGATGCCCGCGAGCATCCCCACAAGCTCGCAGATGCCGCGCCGCACGAGCGGCTCGCCGCCGGTGATGCGCACCTTGCGCACGCCCAAGGCGGCCGCGGCCTCCACGATCTCGGCCATCTCCTCAAAGCTCAGCAGGTCTGAATGGGAGCAGGCCGCAACGCCTGCTGCAGGCATGCAGTAGACGCAGCGGCAGTTGCACTTGTCCGTGACGGAAAGCCGCAGGTAGCTTATGTTTCTGCCGAACGCGTCCAGCATGTTAGGGCCTCAGCGGCATGACGTCTGCGGCCGAGACGGCCAGCGTCACCTTAACCGGGTTGCCAAGGGCGGCCCAGGCGTCCTTCTCGAGCTCCACGCGCAGTTGGGCGCCGCCGGGCGTGCCGCACATGACGATGGTGGAGAAGACGTTGTCGATGACACGGTCAACCGTGCAGGGAATGCGGTTCTCCGCCGCGTTTGCCGCCTCGACGTCCGGGCGCGTGCCAAAGCCGGTCTTGGCGTCGCCGATGGTGTCGGCGGCGGCGCCGTCGGCCTCGACGACACGCAGGAAGTGCGCGCGGATGCCGGCGTGCTCGCAGCCGGCAACGTCACGGCCGCACTCGAGCGTGACGCCCCAATCGTCGCAGGCAAGCGAGGTGGGGCCGTCCGGGTGCGCGGCGCTCACGTTCTTGCAGCCACTGATGACGGCCTCTGAGAGCGTGAGCGGCTCGTCAAAGAGCTCGGCGGTTGTGACGGTGCGGCCGCTCTTGCCGGCGGAGAGCACGCAGACGCGGTCACACATGCGGTAGACCTCGTCGCGGCTGTGCGTGACGAAGACCACGCCGCCCGGGAAGGCGCGCAGGGTGTCGGCAAGCTCGAGCTCGAGCTGCCAGCGAAGGAACCCGTCGAGCGCCGAGAAGGGCTCGT
>CAVHKV010000180.1:2167-4042 GCA_963636635.1 uncultured Bacteroidales bacterium | reverse complement strand
TGCGAGGTGGGCACCAAGAACAGCGACGAGCTCATGGACGAGCTCGGCCGCCTCGGCGGGCAGGCCCTCGTGGCCGCCCTGCGCGAGATGGAGGCCGGAACCGCCGTCTGGATCGAGCAGGACGAGAGCCAGGTCACCTACGCCCACAAGATCGACAAGGCCGAGATGCGCCTGGTGCCGCAGGAAGGTGCCGCCGCCAACGCCCGCCGCGTGCAGGCGAGCGCCGACGCCGCGCCCGCCCGTTGCGTGGTGGCCGGCAAGGGCGTGCGCGTGATGCGTGCCGCCACCTGCGCCGACATCATGCCCGAGGCCGGCTCCGTCGCGGTCTCCCACGGCCGCGTGGTGCTGGGGTGCGCCGACGGCGGCCTTGAGCTTTTGAGCGTGAAGCCCGACGGCAAGCGCGAGATGGAGGCGTCTGCCTGGGCTGCCGGCCTTCGTGGCGAGGGCCTTACCTGGGAGAGCGCCTAATGGCAAGCGCAAGCCCCGCCCGCACCACGGCACTTCACCTGCTGGGCGCCCAGCGCCGCCGTCACGCGCGCGCCCGCGACCTCATGCGCGGCGCCCGCGAGATGGAGACGCTCGGGCGCAAGGGTCGCGCGCTTGCGACCAGGCTCGTCCTGGGCGTGAACGTGGCCGCTGGCGAGCTCGACCGCCGCATCGACTCCTTCTCGTCTCGCCCCGGCTCCATCGAGCCGCGCGTGCGCGACGCCCTGCGCCTGGCCGCCTTTGAGGTGCTCTACCTCGACACGCCGCGCCAGGTGGCTGTGAGCCAGGGCGTGGAGCTCGTGCGCGGCGTGCAGCCGCGCGCCGCCCGCATGGCCAACGCCGTCCTGCGCCGCATCGCCGACTGTCGCCCCGAGGTGGACACCGCCCGAGCCGCCGTGTCCGCGTTTGCTGGCGCTGGCTGCGGGGATTTGGATGCCGGGGGAGTGGAGGAGACTGGCGTCGGTTGCTCAACACCCGCCGCGACCGAGGCCACGATTGCCTCTGGGTCTGCTGACGGTCAAAAAGCCGCAGGTGGCTTGGGCGAATTGGTGTCTGGCGAGGCTGTTGCGAGCGTCGCCCGCGCTCCCGAGCCGTCAACGGAGGAGCTGTGCCTTGCAAGCGGCTATCCCGCCTGGTTGGTGGAGCGCCTCCTAGCCTCGCTCGGCGCCGAACGCGTGGCCGCCATGTGCGCCTGCGCGCTGGAGCCGGCGCCCGTCTACGTCTGCGCCGGCAAGCCCGCGGTGGACGCCGACGACGCCAAGGCCCTGCTCGAAGGGGCGCACCTGGCCCCGCAGGCCAGTGAGCTTGCCGGGTGCTGGCGTCTGGAGGCCGCGGCCGGCCTGGCCCGCTCTGGCCTTGTGGCCAACTGCGACGTCGCCGTGGCGGACCTCGCCGCTCAGCTCGCCTGCCGCGTGGCCGCCGCTTCCGGCCGCGTGCTCGAGGTCGGGCAGGGGAGGGGCACCAAGTCTCTCATGCTCGCCCGCCTGGGCCACGAGCTCGGCGGCGAGCCTGCGGTGGTTGGTTGCGAGCTCGTCTCGTCCAAAGTGCGCCTCAGCGCCTCGCGCATGGAGCAGGCCGGTCTTTCCGAGGTCGTGAGCTGCGTGGAGTTTGACGGCACCCGGCTTGCCTGCGAGGCCGAACTCCCCGCTGAGCTTGCCGGTGCCTTCGATTCCGTCCTCGTTGACGCGCCCTGCTCGGGCACGGGCACCATGCGCCGCCACCCCGAGACCGCTTGGGCGCTCGAGGAGGAGCTCGTGGGCTCCGGCGATGAGGGCCTGCCCGCCCTGCAGCTGCGGCTGCTGAGCGCGGCCGCTTCTCGCGTGGCCGTGGGCGGCCAGCTCGTCTACGCCACCTGTTCGGTGCTCGAGACGGAGAACGCCGAGGTAGTCG